>JAGHAO010000174.1 GCA_021161495.1 Caldisericaceae bacterium
ATCCATTGAGATTAAAAACAAGGAGGTTTAAATAAAGGGCAAGCCGCTTAGCGTGCCGTATATCAATGCTCCTATGCCCCAAGATATACCCCCAACGAAAATTCCGGAGGGGTATGTTTGGGTGATGGGCGACAATAGGAGCGTAAGCCTTGATTCACGGTATTTCGGGCCTGTGCCGATAAAAAACATTATAGGGAAGGCAGTTTGTGTCTATTGGCCTTTCTCACACATAGAAAATTTGGATGCGTACAGCGGAGAAAAACCCGGGCCGTAAAGCTGTTATCGGGGTTGACGAAGCGGGCAGAGGGCCGCTTGCAGGCCCCGTTGTTTCGGCAGCGGTAATTATTACGGAAAAAATAGACGGAGTCAAAGATTCAAAGAGCCTCTCCGAAAAACAAAGAGAGGCTTTGTTTTATTTGATAACCGAAAAATGCGTTGCATTCGGCGTGGGGCTGAGTTCTCCGGAAGAAATCGACAAAATCAACATATTGAATGCGTCTTTGCTTTCTATGAAGCGCGCCGTTTATTCGCTTTTTACAAATCTTAAAAACAATGGTGCGGAAGTTCCGAAAAACTTTATCGTGCTTGTTGACGGAAATCGAAAGATAAAAGATTTTCCGTTCCCTCAGGAAACAATCGTAAAAGGCGACAGCAAAATCTACGAAATCAGCGCAGCTTCCATTATCGCAAAGGTTGTGAGGGACAGGATGATGTGCGCATTCGCAAAATTTTATCCGGAATACGATTTTTGCAAAAATAAAGGATATCCCACGCCCGCCCACAAAAAAGCGGTGAAACTTTACGGGCCGTCTCCGATTCACAGGCTTTCGTTCAGAGGTGTAAATGAGCAAACGCTCTTTGGGTGAGAAAGGCGAAGAAATCGCAGTGCGATTCCTGAAGAAAAAACGCATAAAAATTTTGGAACGGAACTTTCGCACGCCCTACGGAGAAATAGACATCATAGGAACGGACGGAAAGAAGGTTCGTTTTATTGAGGTAAAAACAAGGAGCAGCGAAAAGTTCGGCAAGCCTTTTGAAGCGGTAAACAAATCAAAATTGCGCCATATAAAAAATTCGGCACTGTTTTACTTAAACGGAAAAGACACCGATTTTGAAATAGACGTGATTTCTGTTTTAATAGATGAGAAAGGAAATGAAAAAATTGAATATATCGAAAATGTTTTTTAGTACGTTTTTAAATATGGCTGGGGCGGAAGGATTCGAACCTTCGGTGACGGATCCAAAGTCCGTTGCCTTACCGCTTGGCTACGCCCCAAGCGCTATACTATTTTATGAATAAAAGGAGAGATGTCAAGTGGCAAAAAGTAAAAATGAAGTAAAAATAATTCCTCTCGGAGGAATAGGAGAAATAGGAAAAAACTCAACACTTATAGAAGTGAACGGAGATTTGTTGCTCATAGATTGCGGGTTCAAATTTCCTTCTTCGGATATGCCGGGGATTGATTTCATAATTCCCGATTATTCGTATTTGAAAAAGAAGAAAAAGCACCTTAAAGGAATTGTGCTCACGCACGGGCATTTGGACCACATCGGCGCATTGCGTTATCTTTTGGAGGACGTGATTCCCCCGTTTATTGCGGGTTCGCCGATTACGCTCGGATTGGTTAAAAACAATCTCCCGGAGAGAATTAAAAGTAAGATAAATTTCAGGGAAATAAACAACCGGGATAGAATAAAATCCGGCGCATTCGACATAGAATTTATCCGCGTCACGCACAGTATTCCGGGAAGTTTCGGAATTGCGATAAGGACACCCGAAGGAATAATTTTCCACACGGGAGATTACAAAATCGACAAAACGCCCGTTGACGGTAAGAAGATGGATACGGAACGCTTAAAGCAGTTGAGTAAGGAGGGAATTGTCGCTCTGCTTTCCGACAGCACGAATGCGGACGAAAGCGGTTTTACGGGCTCGGAATCTTTGATAGGCAAAAATCTTGTGCCGATTTTCAAGAAATCCAGGGGAAGGATTATAGCCGCAACGTTTTCAACGAACATTCACAGGATTCAGCAGATTGTGAACGTTTCCGCCCAGTTCGGGAGAAAGGTTGTGTTCGACGGGAGAAGCCTCGTCGAGACGGTGAAGATTTCCAAAAAATTGGGATACATCAAAATCCCCGAAAACATCGAGGTGGAACTTTCCGATATTTCCACATTGCCGAAAAGGAAAATCACGCTCATCACAACAGGCACGCAAGGAGAGCCTATGTCCGGGCTTGTCCGCATAGCGAACGGGATGCACAACGGAATAAGCATCACAAAAGGAGATACGGTTATTGTCTCCGCAGACCCGATTCCCGGTAACGAACGGGTTGTTTCCGATACGATAAACAAACTCTTTAAATTAGGCGCGGACGTGTATTACAGAAAAGAAGACGGCATTCACGTTTCCGGGCACTGTTCTCAGGAAGATATTCGCTTTATGCTGAAACTCACAAAACCCAAGTATTACATTCCGGTTCACGGAGAATACAGGCATCTCGTGTTTGCACGTAAAATTGCGGAGAGCGAAGGAATAAGCAAAAAGAACGTTTTTATTCTTGAAAACGGACTCGGCGTCCGCATTTCGAACGGAAGAATGAAAAAGATTCCTCGAATCAAATCCGGAAGCATCATCGTCGAGGGAAGTTCCCTCATACCACTCAAAGGAAGCGACGATATGCCTGTTTTTGCGGAAAGAAAGGAAATGGGGAACAAAGGCCTGCTCTTTGCCGTGGTGGTGTTAAGCAAGAACGGAAAAGTGAAAAAGCCCGTTCACGTTGAGACGCGCGGGATAATGCTTTCCAAGGGAACGGAAGGGGAAGTTGTAAAAGCAATTAAGCAAAAAGTGGTTGAAACTGTGGAAAAATTTGCTAAAATAAAACGGCAGGACGAAGTAGAAAAAGAGATAGAAAAGGCAGTTAAAAAACTGTTCAGGAAAAACTCGAAGAAATCTCCTGCTATTTTCTCCTTGATCATTAAGGAAAAGAAGTAAGCGGAAGTGGCGGAATTGGCAGACGCGCTGGGTTCAGGTCCCAGTGGGCGATAAGCCCTTGGGGGTTCAAGTCCCCCCTTCCGCACCATTGTAAGTAAACCTACTTTCGTAGCAACTTACTTTATAAAGTATTTGATTATGTAGTTCTTGAATTTGTTATAGTCAAGTGCGAGAGCGGTTTTTTTCTTCTTTGCTGCCATTTCTACTATTTTTGCCCCGTAATAATACCCCAACCTTCCTTTTGTTAAATCTTCGGCGCTAAAACCGGGAACGTAAAACAAAATGCTTTCCAAAGAACTATCGAAGCGCTTTTCTCTTATTGAGTTTTCGAGGAGTTCCCGAATTTCTTTTTTTCTGCTTTTGCAAACCTCAATCCACTTTTTAACCTGTTCTTCTCCAAGAAGTCCGAACCACGTTGCCTTGCCAAAATCCGATTTGCTGAAAACCATTGAAAAGTAAGTTGCAACTCCTTCCGCAATCATTCTTTTGAAGTATTTGTGCTCAATATTTTTGTAATTTTTCATATAAAAATCGGGCGAAAGGAAGTAGTGAAGTGCGTGGAAAAGTTCGTGAAGCAGGTGTATGTTCACCTCAAAGTTTTTGTTTTTGAGTATTTCATTCATTCGCGTCATATTGAAAAACGCAAAAGGTTTTCCGTTTATTATGAGCCTGTGCCCGTCGAAATTGTTCAGCCCGACAAAGAAAATTGCACCCGGAACAGGAGCATTATTTACGAACTTTTCAATGAGTGGAAAAATTTCCCTGAGTTTTTCCGAAAGAAAAGAAATGTTCTTTTCGGTGAGTTTCTTGTCTGTTTTCTCCAAAACGGAATTTATGTTCCGAAGAAATATCTCTCTGTCTTCCAACGTCGAAAAATACTCTTCGAAAAAGTCCCCGTATTTTTCCAAAACCTTTTTCGTTCCATTTCCGAACTGCCCTTTTGCAATATCAATAATTTCCAATTTTTTTACCTTCCTTTTCAAAAGTATAATACTAATATCAATTTCTCCGAAACCGCCGACTTTGGTGATTCTGAGTATACCGCGACAAATCTGCAAAACAGCTTTATGGTTAAAAATGCCATTTTTGCACTCCTGAAATCAAAAAAACTTGACTTGCAATATATAAAGCCTAAAATGAAAAGCAGGGAAGTGAGAAAATATGAAAAAATCTACAAGTAATAATGGCATACCGGAAGATAAGAGTCCGATAATTACATTGGAAAGGGGAGCATGCTATGGCTCTTGCCCTATTTACTCTTTAACTATCTATGGAGACGGGAAAATTGTTTATAAAGGAGACATGTTCGTGAAGGTTGTAGGGAAAGTAGTTACTAAAATCTCCAAAGAAAAAGTCAAGAAACTTATTGAAGCATTCTATAAAATAAATTACTTTTCTCTTAAAGACAAGTACAATGCCCATTCTATTACAGATTGCCCCAGCACTGAAACTTCTATAACAATCAACGGCCAAACAAAAACCGTGTATCATTATCATGGAGATTTCAGCGCACCGGAGGAGCTCACCAAATTAGAAGATAAAATAGACAAGATAGTTAATTCCAAGAGATGGGTAAAATTACCATCCAAGTGATTTTTAAACAATCTTGGTTGGTACTTAATACGAGAAAAAGGGAACTCAAGAATTTTTCATAAGCTCAATAGAAAGATAGGCTTTATACGGATTTTTTGGGATAGATCCGCAAATCGTGTTGCCTCATATAATTACTAAATACCTTGCCTCATTCCGGAGATTTTTTAAGGAGAGTACTTGCTTAATCCTATTATAACAAGGCTCCTTTCGGACTCAACAGATGTTTTATAATTCTATATTTTCGAACATATTCAAGTTTAAGCATTTTATGCACCCAAGCACTGAATACACTCCACCCGAGCATAAAATACTTTCTTTATTTTGCCTTAGGTTTAAAAAAAGAAACAAAACAAATCATCAGAACACTTAAGATGCAATTTCCAAAGAGATTAATAAAACTCTGATATATCTTCTTTTCTTTTCAAAACAGATGTAGTGGATACGCCTCTATGTAAAAATGGCAATGATTACTGACTAATACGGAATCTCTATGAATATCAG
>JAGHAO010000159.1 GCA_021161495.1 Caldisericaceae bacterium
CCGGAAAAATTGTTGCCGTTCCTTACAGCAAGGATATCTTATCCTGTTATTATTCCGGACTTAAAAACGCTTGTAGGGTTTAAAAACGAGGAAGATTTCCTCAGAGTACAAAAAACGGGAGGATCTGAGTTTATTGTGCCAATAGGCCTTGCCCTTCTTTGCGGAAACGGGTTACAGGATCCTCTATTTTGCGATATTTCCAAACATATCCTTGTGGAAAAGGCATCCGTACGCTTGAAAATTATTACAACGGTTATGTTGCTTATTATTGTTAACGGTGTTGCCGTTTATCTTTATCCGTTTTTTTCGTCTATGTTGAAGAATCTTACCGTAAATTTGTCTAATACGGAGAAGAGAATAGAAATAGTTTCAAAGGAAGCCGAAAATACCGAAAAGATTAAGAAAGAGCTTTCCGAGGCAAAAGATACTTTGGGTAAGTATGAGATTGTGGAATCTGCTTTGAAAAATAGAGTGATAACCTCTATGCTTATTTCCGAATTAAAGGAAAAACTTCCCCAAGGAGTGGAAATTGTTAATGTTTCGATTGATGGTAGCGGGAATATCTCCGTTTCCGGGCTTGGAAAAAGCTTTAAAAATGTTCTTGACTATGAAATCAACCTTTCTTCTGCAAAGTTTGTGGAGGGTGCTTCTATTTATGATATGGCGAAAAGCGGTTCCGGAACCGTTATTTTTAGGATGAGTGCAAGGGTAAAAGGTGTCTCAAATGAAAAGAAATAGTAAAAAACTCAAAATTTTCTTCATTGTTTCAATTGTCGAGATGCTTATTGTAGCAATTTTTATGGGATATATTGTTTATAAAATTGTTTCCGTGTCTAAAACTCTTCATAGGGAAACAGCTGTTTTACAGCAAAAAACGGAACTTGCAACGATTGCAAACGACCTTGAAAATGAAAAGGCAAAAACGGAAGAAAAAATAAATGCTCTCAAAGGAAGAGTATTTACCGATGAGTCCTTTATGAATTTCCTTCAGAACTTGGACGATATTTCCGGCTCTTACGGCCTTACCGTAGAGCATATATCATTCGGACAGTTAACTCCTGCCGCGGACGTAAATCCCCCTGTTATGTTACTGCCGGTTTCTGTTTCTATAACCGGAGAAAGCTATGAAGGCGTGGTGAAATTCCTTCATTATCTCGAAAAACAAGGGTATGCTATTAAGCCTAACACGATTTCGATGACCGTATCCCCTTCGCGCAATTCCTCCTCTCTGAAACAAGCAGGTTCCAATGTAAATATCTCTTTTTCAGTTTATGTGGAAACGCAGAGCAAGGAGAAGTGGAGTTATGGAGGAACTTAATTTATGAAAGAGCTTATGGTATTGGCGAAAAATTCCTTAACGGAAAATGTGAATATTACGGAAATTTTTAAGAAAGTTTCCGTTATTTCCGAAAGGGATTTTAAATTAGGCAAAGTTGAGTTTGTTATCTTCGATAAAGGGACATTTGTGAAGATTCTGCCGGACGGAAACATAAAAGAAATCACCGATCCAGACATCAACGTAAGATCGGTGTTTGATAGCGGAGAGACTGCCGTTAAAAATTATTCAAACGGTAAATCCCGCATCTATTCGCCGGTGTTTTGCAAAGATAGGATTTGCGGAGTAATAATATTTGAAAGAAACGGTACATTTTCAGATGAAGATGTCAATAGCATAGAATTTATCTCGGTGATAACGGGTATGATAATGGCACATTCCGAGATAAGGGAAGACATACAGAAGAAACTCGAAAATTTAAAAGTGCTGTACAAAGTAAGCAGAACCCTGAACGAAACAATTGATATTAATTCTCTTTTAAGCAAGATAGTAAAACTCATCCGTACTACTTTCGGTATTGACAATGTTGCGGTTTTGCTTAAGGAGAGTAAAGGTACATTAAAGATTTATGCTGCGTCCGAGGGGTATAACAAAAAAATAGTAAAATCTCTTAGGATTAATATCTCGGAAGGAAAAGGAATAACGGGCAGTGCGGCGAAAAATCGAAAGACTGTAATTTCCAATAATGTAAAATCTAATCCGCTTTATATAAACGGAAATAAGGATACGAATTCGGAGATGGCAGTGCCTATCGTTCACAAGGGAAAGCTTCTCGGTGTTCTTGATTTGGAGAGCAATAAGTTGAACAGATTTACCGAGGAGGACAGAAAAGTTTTTGAGACGATAGCAGGAGAAATTGCAGTTGCCGTGGAAAATGCGCTATTATATAAGAAAGTGCGAGAGCTTTCTGAAAAGGACGAACTTACGGGGCTTTACAATTACAGGGCGTTCAGAAAGGAACTTGACAGAGAAGTTTCAAGGGCATTGCGCTACAAGAAAAAGTTTTCTCTTGCAATGTTCGATGTGGATTATTTTAAAAATTATAACGACAACAACGGGCATGACGTTGGAAATATCGCTCTTCATACGATAGGTATGATTTTGAGGAAGTTAAGCAGGAAAACCGATTTTCCGTCGCGTTTTGGCGGCGAGGAATTTATTGTGATTCTTCCGGAAACGGATAAGAAGGGGGCGTTCGAATTTGCCGAGAGAATTCGTAAGGCAATTGAAAAAACAAAGTTCAAAGGCGAGGAAAAGCAGCCCAATGGCAAACTCACCGTTTCCGGGGGTGTTGCGGAATTTGGGATAGACGGAGAAAGTGCGGAGGAAATAATAAAAGCAGTTGATACTGCTGCGTATAAGGCAAAAGAAAAAGGCAGGAATAGAATAGAAATCTTTGTAAAGGAGTGATGCGAAATGGAAATTCTGCATATCCGCACGAAACTGCACTCCGAAGTTGTGGACATAACGGACGCTGTTGAAAAACTTGTAGAACAAAGTGGAGTAGAGGAAGGCATTTGTGTTATATATGTACCGCATACAACTGCCGCTGTCACAATAAATGAGAATGCGGATCCTTCCGTAAAAAGAGATATTTTAACCACGTTGGAAAAAATCGTTCCCTGGAATTGGAATTACACGCATCTTGAAGGAAATGCGGCTGCACATATAAAATCTTCCGTAATAGGCTCGGACAGGACAATTTTAATAGAAAACGGGCACCTTGTGCTTGGAACGTGGCAGGGTATTTACTTTTGCGAATTCGACGGTCCGAGGGACAGGGAGGTTTACGTAAAAATCATCCCTTCGGAACCAAAGCGTTTACGATTGCGCAGCGGTTTTACCCTTATTGAACTCACTATTGTCATTGCAATCCTATCGATTCTTGCGCTGTTTGCATTGCCTAAATATCAGAACGTAATCCGTGAGGGTAAGGTATCCGTATGTAAAGCCAACCTTGGTGCCGTGCGCAGCGCGATTGCGATATCGTATGCCAAAAACAGGCATTTTCCTGTTAATCAAAACGGAAACCTCGTAAACTATGAACCGAGCGGAGATTATTCACACGTAACACCTCTTTTCGAAATCGTTCCCGTTAATCCGTTTTGATTAACAGGAAAATGCCTGTTTTTGGCATACGATATCGCAATCGCGC
>JAGHAO010000017.1 GCA_021161495.1 Caldisericaceae bacterium
ATATATTGGAATCCGAAAACACGCGAGGTTACAGTAGAACTTGATGGTAATACGATTCTGTTGACAATAGGAAAGAATACGGCACTTGTGAACGGAATCAAAACAAAAATCGATCCGAATAACTCGAAAGTAGTTCCTGTTATAATAAACGGGAGAACGTATCTGCCGCTTCGATTCATTGCCGAGCACTTAAACTGCACAGTAGATTGGGATCCGGTGACAAAGTCAATAACGATTTACTATTACGGATAATATCAAATGATTTTTTCTCCTTTTCAGGCGGGCAATTTTGCCCGCCTTTTTGATTTGTTCTGAAATGCTT
This sequence comes from Caldisericaceae bacterium, assembly GCA_021161495.1. Classification (GTDB taxonomy): domain Bacteria; phylum Caldisericota; class Caldisericia; order Caldisericales; family Caldisericaceae; genus AUK232. The sequence continues at coordinate 323 of JAGHAO010000017.1, forward strand.
TGTCACTCTGCACTCCTTTCCTCGCCGAAGGCGAGCACTTGTTTCGGAATCTGTCTTTTCCGCTTTCGGAATGCACTTTGATAAAGGAATTAGAAACGAGACCCTGAACAAAAACATTTCAGGGTGACAGGATAAAAAGTCACTCTGAATTTATTTCAGAGTCTCGCCTTTTTATACTTACGAATTGCACTTTGAATAAGGGAATAAAAAACGGAGATTCTGAATAAATACATCTCAGGGTGACAGAAGTGAAACATTTCAGGGCGAAAAAAAACGCATAATAGCCTTTTTGGCGGGGCTTTTATCCTGTATCATTGCCATTAAGATTTCTTATGTGCGAAGGAGGATACGATTTTATACGGATTTTTGTGAAGCAATCAGTTTATTTGAAAATTTTCGGATAACCTGTTAAACTGAAAAAAATAGGGAGGGATTATGAAAAAGATATTGGTGATTTTAACGGTGATTTTTGTCGGGAGTGTACTCCTTGCAGGGTGTAACGGGGGGACGACGAGCAGCACTGTTCAAGTGGGCCTTGAAATGCAGAATTTGAAATACTGCACAGAGGTGCGCGGAGACAGGGATTACACGGAAAAAACGGATAAGACATTTGCCCCGGGGCAAACTTTTTATGTGTATTTTGAGGTAAAAGGATTTAAGACAGGCAAAGAAGACGGTTTGAATATTTACCATCCCGTAGTAACAGCTCAGGTAAAAGGGCCCGACGGGGAAGTTGTAATTCCGGAAACAAAAGTAGTGGACAAAGAACTGAAAACAGAAAAAACAGTGCAGTACTTATATTTCCCTATAAACGTTACCTTACCTCAGGATGCTCCGGAAGGGAAATACACGTTAACACTGAAGGTGGAAGACGCCGAAGGCAACGGGCACATTACCTCGAACACGCAGTTCTTTATCAAGAAATAGCGAGATTACTTGCTTGACTTTTGTTTTAAGATGTTATCGATTGTGTGATAAACATCTTTAAGTGAAGGGTAAATTTTTTTGTAAACCTCATTGAATAGCCGATCGTAAACACCGGCGTTCTTGGGGTTCGGTAAAAATGTTTCCGTGACCTTCACCATTTTGGAAACCGCTGTTTCAAAATCGGGATATGTCTTTGTTGCAACTGCGGCATCAATTGCCGCGCCGAGTGCCGCAAGATGCTCCGTATGGATCTTTTTCACTGGCAAATTGAAGATATCCGCCGTGATTTGCATAATTTCTCTGCTGCGGGAACCCCCGCCGCCTGCCCTTAACTCTTTGATTTTATATCCCGTATAACTTTCGATTACCTCTTTTACCCGCCGCAGTTCGTATGCAATGCCTTCTATTATCGCCCTGTAAATGTGTATTCTTGTGTGGTTCCCGGAAAATCCTATAATCGCACCTTTTGACGAAGGGTCGGCAACAAACGGGGACCAGTAAGGTTGAAGGATTAATCCCTCTGAACCGGGTGGTACTTTTTCCATCTCGGAATCGAGAATCGATTCAGGTGACACGCCTTTTTCTTTTGCAAGCGCCACTTCGTGTTTTGCAAACTCTTTTTCGAACCAGGAAATCATCCAGTATCCCCGCCATACGGAACCTTCTAGAACCCAGGTGTTAGGTATTGCGCTTCCCCAAGTGAAAAAATCCATATCTTTATGTGTAACGTATTTTCTGCTAAAAATTTCTATCACTGCGGCAGTTCCGTAACTTATTTCCGCAATATCGCTTGTTATTCCGCCTGCACCCAAAAGTTCCGCTTGCTTGTCTCCCGCACTGATAATAACGGGTACATTCTCGGGAAGCCCGAACTTTTCCGTACTCGCTTTTGAAACATACCCTGCTATGTCCGTAGGAGAAACAAGCGGAGGAAGTTTTTTCTTTTCAACTCCGAAAATTTTATATATAAGCGGGTTTGTATGCCATCTTAAATTTTTAAGGTCTATGGGAAAAAGCCCTACATCATAGAGGAGCAGTCTTTTATCTTCCCGGTTATCTCTTTGAAAATATACGAAGACATCGTTAGGAATTTGTCGGTTTTTTCGTAGTTTTGAGGTTCATACACCTTAAGCCAGTTAAACTTGGAGCGTCTTTGAAATTCATCGAGTTTATGTTTTTCTCCTATGATCTTTGCGATTAATCCCGTAAAAATTCCGGGAAATTTAAGCCCCTCGGTCATTCTTTCGTCGAGCCAGGTGATCGCGGAACGCACGGGAGTGCCGTTTCTGTCCACGGGTACCACCGTGCTTCTATGCGAAGTAATTGCAACGGCAACGTAATCTTCCTTGTTTACTTTTGCTCTTCTTAACGCTTCTTTTGTTACATTGGCCATAACGGAGACATACTTCTCTGCGTCTTGCTCCGCAAACTCCGGTTTTTTTGAAAAATAAGGGACAACAGGTTCTATGAAACTCGAAACTATTTCTCCGTATTCATTGAAAACAAATGCCTTTATGTTTTGCGTTCCGCCGTCAAGGACGATAAAATGTTTCATCACAGGTTGCGATCAGTTTGTTTTTGCTTTTTTTATTCGTTTCATTTTATACATTTCTCTGTCTGCATCGGAGACTATTTGGTCTATTTCAGCTTTCCTTCCGGGGATTATTTCGGCTATTCCGTAACTAAAATCAATTTTGTAAGGAAGGCCTTTGCTTTCCTTAACGATCTGTTTTCTCAGCCTGTTAATGAGTTTTTCGGCATCCTTTTTTCGCAACCCTGGTGTTACAATAATGAACTCGTCTCCCCCGACTCGTGCTATGATATCGGATTCCCGCAAGCCCTTTTTTAATCCGTCGGCAACTTTCACAAGGAGTTCGTCTCCTTTTTTATGTCCGAACGTATCATTGATTTCTTTAAGGTTGTCCACATCTAAGTAGATTACAGTGATAGGTTCCCTGCTTCTTTTTGTGCGGGAAATTTCATGGGAAAGCAGAGCTTCGAACTGTCTTCTGTTAAATACGTTTGTAAGCGGATCCCGTTCCGCAAAATATTTTAGTTTGTTCTCCATTTTTTTCATTTCTGTTATATCTCTCACAACCTCTATCGCTCCCATTATGTTCCCCCGGAAGTCATAAAACCTGCTTGCTTTTCCCCAAAGAATTCTTCTCTCTCCTTTTAAGCGGGCATTTTCTGCTATTGCGGTGATTGTCCCGTTTTTGTATTCTACGGATTTATATCCTTTATCCGGCTTTTTTCCTGTTAAAGCGTAATCTATAAGAATGGGTATCCTTTTGCCGTAGAAGGGGATTGCATACTCGTAATTTCCTTTTCCCAATATGTCCTTTTTGGAAACGCCTGTCATATTTTCTGCGGTTTTATTCCATACGATCACTTTCCCGTTCTTATTGATTGCAAACAGAATATCGGGGATAAATTCAATGATACTTCGCATTAATGCGATGCCCCTGGAATTTGCTTCCGACTCCTTGTATTCCTTTATATCGGACACATCCGCAACCGAGAGCATAAAATAAGGCCTGGAAAGAATTCTCGATATATAAAAACACCTCATTACATAGGAAGAATTATTCCTCTTTGCAAGCACAATTTGTTTGTCGTTTTTGCAATCTATAAATTGGCAGGCTTTGTTTTCGACGGTAAAAAACCTCCGGACAAATTCCGTAGCATTCATCCCCTTGATTTCTTCAATCTTTGTATCAATGATTTCAATAATCCGGGAATTTGCGGCTATCAGCTTCTCGTTGCTGTCGAAAATGACAAGCCCTACGGAAGCATTGTTTATAAAATCCGTTATAATCTTTTCAATTATCATATTTACCCCTGATTTCATTATAAATGCAAAATATCATTTTACAAATCGAGAGACGCCTTTACAAAACCTGTAAATAGCGGGGCAGGTTTGTTCGGGCGGGATTTAAATTCCGGGTGTGATTGTGTTGCAACAAAAAATTTGTGTTTCGTAATTTCTATAAACTCCACGAGTTTCCCGTCGGGAGATTCTCCGGAAACGGTAAGTCCGTTTTTCTCCAAGATTTCTCTGTAATCGGGGTTTACTTCGTATCTGTGTCTGTGCCGTTCGCTGACCACCTTTTTTCCATAAAGGCCGTATGTTCGGGTTCCTTCTTTCAGAACCGCAGGATACGCTCCTAATCTCATCGTTCCGCCTTTGTCCGTTATGTTTTTTTGTTCGGGCAGGATATCTATAACCGGGTACTTTGTGTTCGG
>JAGHAO010000134.1 GCA_021161495.1 Caldisericaceae bacterium
TCTTTTCGTCATTCCGGACTTGATCCGGAATCTCGTCTTTTTTCTCTTTCGGAATGCACTCTGATAAAGAAATTAAAAACGGGACCCTGAGTAAAAACACCTCAGGGTGACAAAGGTGGAGGGGACATCTCAGGGTGACAGGGCGGGGGACATCTCAGGGTGACAGAAAAGGTAGCCATTGTTTCTTATCCTGTTTATTATGTTTATGAATTACAACCATTTTAGAAAAAAGGATTAAAGGAAGAGCAAAGATTAATATCGAAACTTTTAGATTATATAGGTATAAAGAACAGGGATTTTGGGTGATAAACGTCTTTTTAACATAAAAACATTAGTTAAATCTGCATTAACACAGTTCTTTCCGCACATTGCAAGGAGAAATGCGTAAATGCCCGTATATGCGAAATTTTATTCGGAGGTGTATTTACACCAAAATCATCGATTTTTGCCCGTAAAATGCAAATAAATGCTATGTTTTTTGTTAGTGTTTATCCGGGTTTCTCGAGAGTGGCACGGAAGAATGCGGGTTTTTCGAATTATAGCCTGAAAACTCATAATTGGAGAAACCTTTTATTTAAGCCAAAATGCTTTTTCAGATTTCCCGAAGGCAAAAGTGAAATTTTAAAAAACACCCCGCAAGCCGCATAATTTCGTAGAAACGGAGTATTTATCAAACATTAAAGTATGTCTTTCAACCAGGTGAATTTGGGCTTCGCCCTACCGTAAAAGGCAACTGTTCCTCTTCCTGTGCACCACGCCCAACGCTGATTTCCGTAATCGTAGTGCCACCATTCGCCGGCGTAATTCCTGAACCCGGCCGATTCCATTATATTGAACAGCAACCGTCTGTTTTCGAGGATTTCTTTCTCAGTTTCGGAGAGTCTTTCTCCTTTTTCCGCTTTTTCTTCGTAAAAGCGGGTAGGTGTGTTTTCCGCAATTTCGTCAAATTCGGTTCCCATATTCAAAGGGATTCCGAAAGAATCAACAATTGTAAGGTCAACCGCCCCGCCGGTTCCGTGAGGCGGAGGTTCCGTTTCGTTTTCGGACGGAAATGCAATGAATTCTTCTGCGAGTTCGGAAATTTCTCCGCAACTTGCATTCGGGTTCTTCAATTTTAACATATCCTTCACGCGATTGTAAAGTTCCATTTGAACGGAGGCGGGCCTCCACGCATCAAACACGAGGAGCCTGAACCCCTTCGGAAGCATACTTGCGGCACGCAAAAGCCTTTTATAAGCGCCTTCACGCATATAACCTACGGGCAATGCACCTTTAATCCCCTGAATAAAATACTCCGGCTGATTAATTATCCTCTCCGGAAAAGTGTTTATGGGGACGAGCCTTTCCCCGGATTCTTCTATTTTTACCGCTCTGATCTCGTCGCAATTTTCCACCTTCATTTTACGAATCGGAAGTGTTTTGAACTCCCTCAAAAGCAACCTTGTGTTCTTCATATCTTTGCATACCTCCGAATGTTAAGCGCATTATACGAATTTTCCGCCTTTAAGCAATAGTTTGTTTCAAAAATCTCGCAAAACTTTTATAATAAATCCAAATGGATCATACGAGCGAAAATTTATGGATAAAAAATATTAAAAATCCGGACAAGCCACTCTTTTCGAAAGCAACAATCGAGAACTTTAATCGGGCGGTCAGCGAAAATATTTTTTCCGACAAAAACTCGGAGCCGTCGCACAATTTTTCAAGAATTATAAAGCGGGCGGGAACATTCCGCGCGTACGCCAAAAAACGGATTTTATGCGAAATCGAAGAGACAATTACTCGTTCTGTAAAATGCGACAAATTCGCTCTTTCCGTGAAAAGGGCATCGATAAGAAGTTTGCCGACAAACGCAAATTTTCATACGGAGGATATCGAAATTGACAGAATTCAGGAAACTGGAATTGAAATAGGAGAGCCGGTAAGGGTTATTCTCCGTTCCGGAAAATGGCTTTACGCAAAAGTGCCGTTTTATGCAGGGTGGATTCGAGAAAACTCTGTTGCGTACGGAACAAAAAATCAGGTTGAAGAGTTTTATCTGTCAAAGGATTTCTGTGTTGTTACGGGTAATTACGTTTACACAATGCCCTCCTCTGACAAAAGCATTTCTTTCAAAAGGTTCGGAATGGGGGCGAAAATTCCTGCGGGAGAAGCGGAAGAAGTCGGCGGGGAAATTCACACGAACCAAATCATTGTGAAAATTCCCGTAAGGAACAAAGGAAATCTCCTCATTAAAAACGCTTTTTTGTCCGAGAATGCAGATATTTCGCACGGATACCTTTCGCCTACGAGAAAAAATATTGTAAAAGAAGCGCTGAAACTTGTGGGAGAACCCTACGGCTGGGGAGACAGTTTCGAAGCAAGGGATTGTTCCGGCACGATAAGAAGTATTTACAAAACAATCGGCTTGGAACTTCCCCGCAATGCATCCGAGCAGGAAAAAATGAAATTGGGGATAAAAAAGGATTTTTCCGGTTTAAGCACGGAAGAAAAGTTAGAACTGCTTGACGAATTTCAGCCGGGAGACCTTTTGTTTATGCAGGGCCACGTAATGATGTATTTCGGAAGAATTCGCGGAGTTCATTACATTTTTCACAATTTTCACAGAAAATACGAGAGCGGGAAAACCGTTGCCGTTAATTCCGCTCTAATAACCCCCGTTCAAATCCGGTTCGCACGCAACAAAACGGCGATTTCGGAGATCAGGACGGGAATCATAATGGAAGAATAATCCGGTTTGTTTATAACTTCTTCCAAGTAAATTCTACTTTGTTCGATTTTTAACCATATATTTGTGAAAACCCCTTGACTTGTGAAAAAAATCTCTTATAATTGTAAATGAAAAAAATAACTTATTGAGGAGGTGTAAATATGGACGTAAAAGTTGACAAAACTATCGACGAAAGGGGAGAAGTTTGTCCGGTTCCCGACGTGGACGCAAAAAGGGCTTGGAAATCAATGAAACCCGGTGAAGTATTAGAAGTTCTTATCGATTATCCTCTTTCGAAGGAAAGGATTCCGGCAAATGCGGAGAAAGCCGGGCACAAAGTCCTTGCAATCGAAGAAACCGGTCCGAGTGAATGGAGAATCCTCATTCAGATCGGCGGAAACAAAAAATAGGAGGTAAAAATGCAAGCGATCATATTAGGGCTAATCACGGGTCTTGCCTTCGGTTGGATATTGCAGAGAGGGCGCGTTTGCTTCAATTCCGCATTCCGCGACCTTTACCTTATGAAAGACAATTTCCTATTCAAGGCAATCACCTTTGCGATGGCGCTCGAACTTATCGCATTCCCTTTGATGGCGCAACTCGGATGGATTAAATTGAATCCCAAGCCGCTCAATATCGTAGGGCAGGTAATCGGAGGGCTTATTTTCGGAATTGGTATGGTGCTTGCCGGCGGGTGCGCAAGCGGAACAACTTACAGAGTGGGTGAAGGAAACACCACTTCCTGGGTTGCCGCGTTTACTTATGCACTCACCGCAACAGCGGTAAAACACGGAGGGCTTAACGGATTGTTAAAATGGGTTTCCCGCTTCACAGTGAAAATTACCCCCACAACATCTGCGAACCTTTATGACAAAAAGGTCGGGCCCACACTCGCAACCGCTCTTCATATAAACCACTGGATTATTGCAATCATTCTTTCCGCTATTCTTCTTTGGTATGTGTTCGGAACGAAAACAACAAAGAGGCCCGATGCGAAAATGAGTTGGAAGGCAATCGGACTCTGGCTCGTTCCGGTTGCGATGTTCGGATTCTGGTCAAGTTATATTTCCGGGAGGCATTACGGGCTCGGAATCACCGGAGGATGGATAAGCATAACCGAAATGTACACGCAGGGTAAAATGTTGAGCTGGGAAGGTGCCGAAATTTTGGGAATCATCATTGCGGCATTCATATCGGCGCTTCTTGCGAAAGAATTCAAATTCAGAGTTCCCAAAAGAGGAGTGGCGTATCTTCAAACGGCAATCGGCGGCGTTCTCCTGGGACTCGGTGCAGTTCTTGCGTCCGGCTGTAACATAGGGAATTACTTCACGGGTATTCCTCAGCTTTCAATCGGTTCCATTATCGCAGGCGTTTGCTTTATCCTCGGGAACTGGTTTATGAGTTGGATTTTATACGGGAGGTCATAAAGATGAAAATTACAATTCAAGTGATGAAACCCGCATATACGTATGAAGATCTGGACACGGCGCTCCATATTGCGGAAGCGGCGCTGAAAAGAGGGCACGAAGTAAGGTTGTTTCTCTTCTCCGACGCTGTAATCGGCGCGAACAAATCGATAAAGCCGATTAAGATAGACAGAGTAATCCCGGAGAAGATGAAAAGCCTCATAGAAAAAGGGCTTAGAGTGGACCTCTGCGGAATTTGTATGGATTACAGGGGGCTCGGTGCGGACCACGTGATAGAGGGCGCAAACCCCAGCGGGCTTCCGGAACTTGCCACACTTGTCGAATCCAGCGACGTGTTCATTAACCTGATGGCTTAGGAGGCGGAGATGAAAAAAGTATTGTTTGTTGCATACCAGGCACCTGTTGGTGCTATTTGGGTGAACGAAACATTCAGAACGGCATTCGGAATGTACGGAGAAGATATAGAACCCGCAGTTCTCCTTATGGACGAAGCGGTAACCGCAATTGCCGAGAGAAACGCTCCGGAACGTGTAGGGCTTCTTCCCGTAAAAATCGTGAAGAAATATATAGAAAAATACGGAACTCCTGTTTACGCCGTGAAGGAAGACCTTGAAAAATTTCACGTGAAGGACATAGATGCGGGATGCAAGGCTCAAATCATTTCCGAAGCCGACGTGAAAAAAATCGTGCGTGACTGCGATTTCGTAATATTTATGTGAGGTGCGCTATGGTTATAATCGTAAAATACGGCTTATATCACGAAATTGAGAAAAGAAAAATGGAATTTGCCGAACCCGGCGACACGATCGTCCTCATACAAAACGGAGTGTTCTGGCTTCTGAATAATGAAGTGAGGAAATTCGCCCCCGAAGGTGTTAACGTTTGCGCTTTGAAGGACGATTTCCTTGCGCGGGGTTACAAGGAATCCGACACTTCCGAAAAACTGATTTCCTACGACGAGTTCATAGAAATTTTGGAAAAAGACAGAAAAACGATCGGCTGAAGCCTTACCAAACTCCCTCCGTTTTCAGTTGGCGATAGCCCCCCGCGAATCCCGCGGGGGTATTTTATTGTGAATAACAAGTGAAAAATTTTGCAATGAAAGAGTTTTGTATTACAATAGAACAAATGGGAGGTGGATATGAAGAACGTACCACTTGCAACGGTAGAAAGAGTTGCAAAATATTTGAGATGTTTGAACAGACTGAGGGAAAAAGGAATAAAAGTTGTTTCGTCGAAAGAACTTGCCGAACATACGAGAACGTCACCTGAGCAGGTGAGAAAAGACCTTTCCTATTTCGGAAGGTTTGGGAAAACGGGAACGGGATATGACACGCAGAAACTTTCCAGAAAACTCGAAAGGATTTTGAAGGCTCAAAGAAAGTGGAATGTCTGCATAATAGGTGCAGGTTCTCTGGGAAGTGCTCTTGCGCGTTATCAGGGGTTCAAAGACACAGGGTACAATGTTGTCGCTCTGTTCGACAGCGACCCGGAAAAGATCGGGGAAAAAATGGGGCAAGCGGAAGTTTACGATATTGAAAATTTCAAAGATGTGGTGAAGAAGAAAGACATTAAAATGGCAATCCTCGCAGTGCCAAAAGAATCAATCGAAGAAATAGAAGAACTCCTTTCCAAAGCGAATAACATAAGAGGGATTTTGAATTTCGTACCCGTTACAATAAAACTGAAAACGAGAAGAAAGGTTGCAATAATCGATGTTGACCTTGCGCAAAAATTGTATATACTATCGTATCTAATCAAACGAGGAAGGGAGATGACGTAATGGATATACTAACGTTAAACTGCGGAAGTTCTTCTGTGAAGTACCAGCTTTACAGATGGGAAGAGAAAAAAATCCTTGCAAAGGGGATTGTCGAAAGAGTAACGATCGGGGGTTCTTTCATAAAGCATGAAGTGCCGGGCAAAGATACCGTGAAAATTCCGAAAGAATGCCCCACGCACAAAGAAGCAATCGAACTCATAATGAGTACTTTGACAAATCCGGAATACGGAGTTATAAAAGACATAAAGGACGTAAAAGCGGTAGGGCACCGCGTTGTGCACGGCGGAGAAAAATTCAACAAATCCGTAATCATCGACGACAATGCGCTGAAAACATTTGAGGAACTCATTGATCTTGCCCCACTTCACAATCCGCCCAACATTATGGGAATAAAGGCGGCGAAGGCGGTTTTGCCCGATGTTCCCCATATGGCAATTATGGATACCGCCTGGCACCAAACGATACCCGATTTTGCGTACATATACGCACTTCCTTACGAATGGTACGAGAAATACCATATCAGGAGATACGGATTCCACGGCACGTCACTTTTGTATGTTGCAAAGAGGGCGGCTGTTTTGCTCGGTAAAGATCCGTTTGAGACGAACATCGTTTCGGCGCATATCGGAAACGGTGTGAGTTTTAATGCCGTTAAAAACGGAGTGTCTGTTGATACGAGTATGGGCTTTACTCCGTTGGAGGGTGCCGTTATGGGGACGCGTGCAGGCGATCACGATGCGGCAATCGACCTCTATATGATGGATAAATTGGGGCTTTCCACAAAGGAAATGAACACGATTCTAAACAAAAAGAGCGGAGTTTTGGGAATAACAGGAAAATATGCGGACAGAAGAGACATCGAAATCGCAGCGGAAAAAGGCGATAAACGCGCGCAACTTGCAATTGCGATTGAAGGTTATAGAGGAAGGAAATACATTGCCGCGTATATGGCAGCGCTCGGAAAAGTGGATGCAATCGTGTTTACAGCAGGCGTGGGAGAAATGTCTCCCATTATTAGAAGGGAAATGACAAAAGGGCTCGAACTTTTCGGGGTGAAAATAGATCCTGTGAAAAATGAACTTTCCCATACGCGCAATGCGGAGATGGATATCACGGCTGCGGATTCCAAAGTAAAAGTGTTTGTTATCCCCACAGACGAAGAATTGGTTATGACGGAAGACACCGTCGCACTCCTCGAAGGAAGGTACGACATCCACACGAAATTCACTTATTCTTTCCAGGATCCTCACTATGTAAACAAATTGAGGGAAGAAAATTTCCAGAAACAGGTGAAAGACCTTCCCGAACTCCTCGAAGTGAGGGCGAAAATTCCCGGAATAGACAAATAGGTTTTTATCGGAGTATACTAAAGCCCCGTTTGATACGGGGCTTTTTTAAGTGCTTGAACTTTTCGCGTAAATAAGTATAATACCTAACGATGGGGCAGTGGCTCAGTCGGGAGAGCGCATCCCTCGCACGGATGAGGTCAGGGGTTCAAATCCCCTCTGCTCCACCATTATTTTTTTCTGAGCGTAAACGCCGTTATCTCCGGAACCGACATAAAACGCATTCTCAAATGGCTGTTTCCTATGCCTCTGTTTACATACATATAAACACCGTTCACCTTAAATAAGCCTTCCAAAAACCTCGAGCCGTAAATCGAAGGGACATAAAGCGCCTTTTTTGTGAACGGGATTTTCACCTGCCCGCCGTGAGTGTGCCCGCATAGGACGAGGGCGGGTTTGCATTTTGCGGCGTCGTAAATAATATCCGGTGAATGTGTAAGTAAAATGGCGAACGCGCCCTGCGGGATCCCGGAGAAAGTTTCGGCAAGATCCGCATACCCGGTGAACGAATCGTCCGTTCCGGCAAAGAAAAAGTTTTTGAAAATTTCTTTGTTCGAATTCACAAGGAGATGGATCCCCGCATCTTCCAACTTTTTTTCGAAATCCGAGAGTTCAAGCAAATTGTGGTCCCAATTTCCCATAATCGCGTAAACGGGGATTCCTAATTCTGCGATGCGCTTGCAGTATTCGACGGACTTCGTGTTCTTTTTGCTTCCTATGAAATCTCCTGTGATCACAATCAAATCCGGATTTATTTCCCGAAGTTTTTTGAGCGTTTTTTCGTAAATCGGAGCGTCTTTGTTGTAGTGAAGGTCAGAAATCTGTGCAATTTTCAACCCGTTTTTCTCTTCCGGAAGGTTTTCGAAAAACAGATTCACATTAGTTACCGAAAGCATATTCGGTTCGACAAAAAACGAATAAACAAGGAAAACTCCGATTAAAACAGCAATTATCAGTAGCATACAAACAATTTTTTTAAGCATTTCGGGGAAAAGTTAAACGCGGGAACTTTCTTTTTGTACTCGATATATTTGCTTCCGAACTTTTCGATTGCCTCTTTTTCTTCTATCGTAAAGACCATTGCGATTATTGCGACTGCATTGAGCGGAGCGTAGATTGTTACGTACGAAAACGAGCCTAACATCAAAGCAAGAGAAAACGGAAGAAGCATAAGTCCGAAGTGCATCGGATGGCGCATACAGGAATAAGGGCCTTTGTCTACGAATTTGTTTGTATTGAACTTTGCAACTTTTCCCGCTTTACCGTATTTTGCAAGTGTTTTTCCCGTGTTTTTTGCAATGAGATTTGAGAGTGCAAAAAGGAATAATCCTAAAAGCCTCCACCATAATGATATGTGCGGGCAAAATCCTTTTGTGCAAAAAATATGATCCGTAACGAGAGACAGTGTTATCCCGCAAAATATAAATATCGCCCAAACGATCCATTGCCCTTTCACGCTTATTTTCATATCGCCATTATATTACGAACAGCCTCTTTTAAAAACAGTTTTTGCAAATAGGCATTGCTGAAACATCGAAAAACCGAGACCCTGAGTTAATACATCTCAAGGTGACAACCAAAAAGTAACTCTGCACTCCTTTCCTTGCCGAAGGCGGGCACTTGTTTCAGGACATCTCTTGCTTTGCTTACAAGGTGCACTTTGACAAAGAATCAAATACTGAGATTCCGAATTAAGACATTCCGAAACATTTCTTTGCA
>JAGHAO010000026.1 GCA_021161495.1 Caldisericaceae bacterium
CAAATAAAATTTATTCAAAGAGATGATAATGAATAAAAGACTTAAAACTTTAATTTCCGTTCCGACTTCAAAAAATTCTTCAAAGTTTCGATTTCGTTCTTGTTGCATTTTTCGTAAACATAATTCTAAAACTTATAAAAGGGGTGGAGTTTTACTTTGAGGAATAGAAAATTATTATCCGGCTAATATTCTTGGTTTGCGGAAATAGTTTTGCGTAATTTTGCAAAGCGTGGCGACTTTGCGATTTTACCGGGGGCTATTTCTTAAATTTTCGGAACTATTGCAATACAATCGAATATCGTTATAATAAATCCGTCGGGGCGTGGCGTAGTTTGGTTAGCGCACCTGCATGGGGTGCAGGGGGTCGGAAGTTCGAATCTTCTCGCCCCGACCACTTTTTATGGAGATAACAGTTTTCGGGATGTGGCTCAGCTTGGTAGAGCGCTTGGTTCGGGACTAAGAGGTCGTGGGTTCAAATCCCACCATCCCGACCATTTTTGATAGGAGGGGTTTATTGGATCAGAGCAGAGCGCCTCTCTATGAGGCAGTTAAGAAATATATCAAAAAAGAAATGGTCCCGTTCCATATGCCCGGTCATTCGCAGGGAAGAGGAGCGCCTGTTTCGCTAAAACGTATCTTTGGGAAGGAATTTTTCGATTTTGATCTCACTGAAGTTTCAGGCCTTGATTATCTTCACCATGCACGGGGTGTTATAAAAGAGGCCGAAGCACTTGCAGCGGATCTTTACAAAGTCAAAAGGACTTTTTTTCTTGTAAACGGAACAACGGCCGGCGTTCACGCGATGATTCTCGCAACTTGCAAAGAAGGGGAGAAAATTATTGTAGGCAGAAATTCGCACAGGTCGGTTATCGGTGGAATTATTGTTTCCGGTGCGAACCCTGTTTTTGTACATCCTGCGTTTAATGAAGATTACGGAATTATCACGAATTTGACGCCCGAAGACCTCGAGGAAACGATAAAAAAGAACAGGGATGCAAAAGCGGTTTTGATAACAACGCCTAACTATTACGGTTTTCAGGGAAATATTAAAAAGCTGATAGATATTGCTCACAAATACGGTATGTATGCGCTGGTGGACGAAGCGCACGGTGCCCACTTTCCGTTTAACGAAAAATTTCCCAAATCCGCAATTTATTACGGTGCCGATATGGTTGTCCAAAGTGCGCACAAAACCCTGCCTACTTTAACGCAAACATCACTTCTCCATATTGTCTCCGATAAAATAAATGCCGATGCCGTGGAACAGTCCCTTGCAGTAATTGAAACTTCCAGCCCTTCTTACATTTTTATGACCTTCCTTGATGTTGTGAGAAGAGAGATGGCACTTCACGGTAAAGAACTTTGGGATAGGGCAATTGAAATTGCGGAATACGCAAGGGAAAAAATTTCCGAACTTCCCGGTTATAGGATTGTTGACGAAAATATCGTAAACGGAAATGATATATCCGCTTTTGATCCCATAAAACTTACGATAAATGTGGAAGATTTGGGATTCAGCGGTTTTGCCTTTGAATCTTTCCTCAATAAAAATGGCATAGAAATAGAACTTTCCGACTTGCAAAATGTGCTGTTATTTATTACAATAGGCAACAGAAAAAGCGATATCGATTCCCTTGTAAAAGTGTTGGAGAAAGCGGAGAAAAAGAAAACCAAAAAGCGCGAAAAAATGCCGCCGTTTCCCGTTGCGGGGAAACAGGTGTTTTCTCCGAATGACGCGTTTAATATGGATTACGAAATAAAAGAAATTTCTGAAACTGAAGGGTTGGTTAGTTGGGGAATTGTAGCACCGTATCCCCCGGGCATTCCCATACTTGCTCCCGGTATGGAAATAGATTCCGATGCTATTTCTTTCATTAAGACGATGTATAAAAAAGGCGGGATGATTCAGGGAGCAATTGAAGACGGAAACAAAATTTACGTAAGAGTTATAAGAGGAGGCCGCAAATGATTGAACGTGATTTGCTTACATTAATAAGAGATGCGGAACAAGCGGGAGAGGAAAAGGTGGAAAATGCCAAAAAAAAGGCTGAAGAATTAAGGGCATTGCTTGAAAAAGAAAAGGCGGATATTGTTAAGAAAATGGAAGAAGAATTCGAACAAAGAGTTGAAGCCGAGCGCGAAAAGGCGGAAGAAAAGTTCCGCAAAGAAGCGGAAGCCATAAAAGAGAATAAGGAGAAGGTGATATCCGTTCTTTCGGAAACCGCAAAAGGCAAAATCGAAGAAATAGCGAGTGAAATAGCAGATAGGATATTGAAAGGGGCGAACCTTAAAAATGGCAATTGAAAAATTAAAAAAGGTTCACATTGTCTGCTCCAAAGAAGAAAAGCAAGAGTTATTAAAAGAACTCTATAATCTCAAAATAATGCACATTGATTCCGTAAGAACGGAATTTGTAAAAGACAGTGAGAAACTCTTTAAGCATCCCGTTCCTGCGGAAACAGTTTCGGATAGCCTCTCAAAAATCGATAATATTCTGTCCGTATTTTCCCGGTTAGGCCTCGGGAAAAAGAGTTTAATAGGTTCTTTCCTTGTGGAAGACTTAAAGTTGACAAAGGAAGATTTTGATAAAATCGTTTTTAGATACGACCTAAACAAATTTTATGAAGATGTTTCTTCGATGTCCGATAGACTCTCAAAACTCACAGAGAAAGAGAACATACTCAAGGAAGAAAAAAACATACTTTCTCGTTTAAGCGGTTTTCCGTTTGAGTTTTCCATTTTGCGCGGAACAAAGGAAACCGAGTCGTTTATCGGGGTATTGAGTTCCAAGAAATATGTTTCTATGACTTTCGATGAAAAAAATGTTCGGGAATATGCCTATGTGGAAGAATTCGGCAAACTCCCGGGCGATAAGGTAATGCTGTTTTTCCTTTATTTAAAAGACGAAAAGAATGAAATTCTTCGCATAGTAAAAAAATACGGGATTGAAAAGGTTCAAGTCCCGGAAACTTTTTCCGGGTTTGCGGAGGAGGAAGCGGAAAGAATTTCCGTAAGTTTGGGGAAAATAAGCAAAGAGAAAGAAATCATACTTTCCAAGTTCAAGGAATTTTATAAAAAGGATCGGCCTAAACTTCTTGCGTTGAAAGACTATTACGAATCGCTCGAACGCAGGAACAAAGCCGTAAATAAAGCGATTGAGAGTAAACGCGTTGCCTTGATACGGGGTTTCGTTAAGGAAAAGGACGTAGAAGAACTTTCAAAACTTGAAAACAAATTCGGATGCGCCGTTATTCTTTCCGAACCTGCGGAATACGACGCAGTACCTGTTTTATTGCGAAACAACGAATTTTTCAGGCCCTTTGAAATGCTTATAAAAATGTTCGGGCTCCCTTCTTATTTTACGCTTGACCCTACTCCGATTGTTACGATACTATTCTCGGTGTTTTTCGGGATTGCATTGGGAGATGCGCTTTACGGGCTCCTTCTCGTTTTGGGCAGTTTATACTTCCTGAAAAGATACAAAGGCAACAGAGGTGTGGAGAACTTCTTCCGAGTTTTCTTGTATGCGGGCAGTGTTACAATCCTTGTCGGGTTGCTTACGGGTTCGGTCGGCGGTAACCTGTTCCCCGCATATTTCCCTCATTCCGGTATAACGGCATTTCTTAAGAGGATTCAGATTATAGATCCGGAATCTTCCGACGGTTCGATAACCTTTCTCACTTTTGCGATATCACTTGGCATTTTGGTTCAACTTTTCGGAGTTTTGCTTAATATAATAATTCGTTTCAGAAGGAAGGAATACGCGGAAGGTATATTTAACGGCTTCGGGTGGCTTTTGTTTATTCCGTCCGTAATATTGCTATTTTTTGTCGGTCAGTATCCGGGGCTCAAGATTATAACTTATATAATGTTAGGAGTTGGTACTCTGTTACTTCTCATCGGCGGTTGGATTTCCATAAGGCAGCCAATATTTAAGCCTGTTGCGGCACTTGTTAATATTTACGGAATCAGGAGTTCTTACGGAATTACGAGCTTCCTCGGAGATGCTCTTTCTTATTCGAGGCTTTTCGTTTTGGGTTTGAGTACTTCTATCTTGGCTTCTTCTTTTAACCTTGTAGGGAAGCTTATAGGGGGTTTGTTCGGGACGTTCGGAATTTTTATAACTTTACTGCTCCTTTTGTTCGGGCATTCTCTGACGTTCCTTATGAATAGCCTCGGTGCGTTTGTGCATTCAATACGACTGAACTTCCTCGAATTTTTCGGGAGGTTTTACGAGATAGGCGGTAATGAATTCAAGCCGCTTGGTTTGGAGTTTAAAAATATAAGAATTGTTTCCAAAAACGAAGGAGGTAAAAACTAATGGAAAACATCGGTTTACAGACTCTAATTAACGGTCCTTTTTGGGTGGTGGCAGGAGCGGTAATTGTTGCCGCACTTGGTGGTATTGGTTCTGCAATTGCAATCGGTATGACGACTTCGCACTCTGCGGGAGTTTTATCGGAGAAACCGGAACTCTTCGGTAAATTGCTTGTTCTTATGTCTCTTCCCGGAACGCAGGGGTTCTACGCATTTGTTGTCGCATTCCTCATAATGCAG
The DNA here is from genome assembly GCA_021161495.1 of Caldisericaceae bacterium. Taxonomy (GTDB): domain Bacteria; phylum Caldisericota; class Caldisericia; order Caldisericales; family Caldisericaceae; genus AUK232. The sequence goes on from JAGHAO010000026.1 coordinate 4,558, forward strand.
AAATTTGGCTTTACAAGCGGAAATCCGAAGGCATCACTCGGGCAGGGGCTTGCCATTTTCGTAATGAGTATTTTTGTCGGAATTGTTCAGCTTAAAAGTGCTATTACTCAGGGGAAATCCGCGCTCGGTTCCATCGATCTTACGGGAAAACACCCTGAAGAAAGCGGACGTGCCATTCTTCTTCCGGGACTTGTTGAAATGTACGCCGTATTGGCACTTCTTGTTGCAGTGCTTGTAATACTGTGGGTGGGAGCAAAGCCATTCTGATACTATGAGCATAGATAAAGTCAAAGAAAAAATTTTGCAGAAAGCGGAGAAAGAAGCGGAGGAAATCCTTTCCCGTGCGAAGGAAGAAATAGAAAAAGAAAAAGCGTTGTTTTTGAAAGAAAAGCAGGCGGAGTTAGAAGAAAGGTTCGAAAAGGCATCTTGTGAGATAGAAGACGAGATAGGGAAAAAGATTAACCGGGAAAAACTCCTCGCAGAGAGAGAAATCCTTGCTGTCAAAAGGAAATTCATAGACGAGACATTCGGTCTTGCGATGGAAAAATTCCTTTCGATGGATAAAAAAAGTTATTTGAAGTTCCTTGAGAATCTGATACTGAAAGATGCTCCTCCGGGGAAGTCCGAACTCGTTTTAAACAAGAGAGATAGGGAATTGTTCGATGAAAAATTGTTGAAAAGCATAAACAGGAAATTAGGAAAAGAACGCACGATCGCTCTTTCCGGAAGAACCGCGGAGATTAAAGGCGGGTGTGTGATCAGGGGAAATGAAGTTGAAATTGACGATTCTTTGGAAACACTTATAAATGACGAGCGGGAACATTCCGAAATTGAGATCGTTAAAAAACTTTTCGGTGAGGAGAAATGAGAAAGGAATTCCTTATAGAGGCAAAACCGCCTGAATTTTACAATTACATATCCGGAAGAATAAAAATATTGGAAATCGGTTTGCTTTCGAGGGAAACCGTGGAGAGAATTTCTTCTCAAGATTCGGTCTCCGGAGTGAAAGAGGTGCTTTCCGAAACACCTTACAGGCAGTTTGTAAAAGGGGAAACATTTTCCTCGCTAACCGAGTCCGTTTTCGCACGGTTCGATGCGGAGCTTTCCGATATGGAAAAGTTTGTTTCCCAAGGGTTTATCAATTCTTTTTTCCGAGAAAAAACCGTATTTTTAAAGATCAAAAAATGGGCGCTTTTGGGAAAAGGAGAAGAAGAGAATCCTTTATTTTCCGACCTTTTCGAATTTGTAACAACAGGCGCCGGAGATTTTCCCTTTATTTTCAGGGAAATGTATAATGAAATGGTTTTAAGAAAGGAAAACCCCCTTGAAGTAGGCATACTGCTCGATATTTACAGACTTAAATTTCTTTCGGATTCCGCCCGATTGGTAAATTCTCCGCTTATATCGGATTATTACTTAAAATATACGGAAAAAAGTTTGAAAGAAATTCTTGCGAGACTTTTCGGTTTCGTTAACTCCTCGCTTGTAGATAATGTATCGTTGGAGCAGACACTTAAAAAGCTCGGCGGTATGCTTTCCGATTATCCGCTTGCAAAAAACCTTCTTTCTATCGGAGACAGGGAGGGATTTGTCGAATTTGTTAAAGAAAAGATTTTTTCGTCGGAAAGCGGAATTTCGGATTCGGAGCTCAGGAAGGTTTTGGAAAGAGGAAGGTTTGTAAATATGGGAGTGGAAGTGGTGTTTGTGTACTTGAAGAGGCTTCAGCGCGAGGTGTCCGAACTTGCGATGATCCTTAGCGGAAAAGGGAACGGGATCAGCGGAAAGGAAATTTTGGAGAAGGTGAGTGCTGCTTATGAGTAAAGTTGCGTTTGTGGGAAATAAAAAACTCGGTTACCTCTTCAGGAGTTTTGACTTTTCCTTTTTCCCTGCTGAAAACGGAAGCGAAGCGAAAGAGAAAATCCTTGAAATTTATAAGAAGAGGAATTTTGACATAGTGATAACCACCGAAGAACTTGCGGGAGAATTAAGCGAATTTATCCAGAAGAAAGAAAATGTATTTCCTGTGATTTTTGTTCTGCCTTCCCCCGCAAAACATGAGCAACTCGGAATTCAATGGATAAGAAAATCCGTTGAAAGAGCGGTTGGTATAGATATTCTTTCAAAAAACGAATAGGGGTGTTGTTATGGAAGAAAGAACAGGCACAATAGTTAAAGTGGCCGGGCCTCTCGTAATAGCGGAGGATATCCCGGGCGCAAAGATGTATGAAATGGTTTATGTAAGCAATAAGCGGCTTTTCGGGGAAATTATCGAGATTAAAGGGAATCTTTCCTCGATTCAGGTTTACGAAGACACAAGCGGAATAGGCCCCGGAGATCCCGTATTCTCCACCGGTATGCCGTTGAGCGTGGAACTCGGTCCCGGGATGATCGGTTCCATATACGACGGAGTCCAGAGGCCGCTTGACGTATTGAAAGAAAAATACGGAGACTTTATTGTAAGAGGCTCTTATGAACCCGCATTGAACAGAACCAAGAAATGGCATTTTAAACCTCTTGTAAATAAAGGAGACGAGGTTGTTCAGGGAGATGTTCTCGGAGAAGTGCAGGAAACTCTCGCAATCACACATAGAATTCTTGTTCCTGTCGGTATATCCGGTAAAGTCAAGGAAATTGTAAAGGAAGGCGATTATGTTGTTGAAGATGTAATTGCGAAAATCGAAACCGGAAACGGAACAAAAGAAGTAAAGATGTATCAGAAGTGGCCGGTCAGAATAGGAAGGCCGTATCTCAAAAAACTTCCCCCCGTGCGTCCTCTTATAACGGGGCAGAGGGTGATAGATGCGTTCTTCCCTATTGCGAAAGGCGGGACTGCATGCGTGCCGGGGCCGTTCGGGAGCGGAAAAACGGTTATTCAGCACCAACTTTCCAAGTGGTCCGATGCGGATATTATCATTTTCATAGGTTGCGGAGAACGTGGAAACGAGATGACGGATGTACTCACCGAATTTCCGGAGTTGAAAGACCCGCGTTCCGGAAGGCCGCTTATGGAAAGGACAATTTTGATCGCAAATACGTCCAATATGCCGGTTGCCGCAAGAGAAGCGTCCGTATTTACCGGAATCACGATGGGAGAATATTTCAGGGATATGGGTTACAGTGTCGCTCTTATGGCTGACTCCACGTCGAGGTGGGCGGAAGCAATGAGAGAAATGTCGGGTAGGCTCGAAGAGATGCCCGGCGAAGAAGGATATCCCGCCTATCTTGCTTCGCGTATTTCCTCTTTCTACGAACGTGCCGGAAGAGTTATTGTTTTGGGAAGCAAAGAGAAAGAAGCAACGCTTAGTGTTATAGGTGCGGTTTCGCCTCCCGGCGGAGATTTGTCGGATCCTGTTGTTCAGGCAACATTAAGAACGGTGCGTGTTTTTTGGTCTCTTGATGCGCAACTTGCATATGCAAGGCACTTCCCTTCCATTCATTGGCTGAGGAGTTATTCGCTTTATGCGGATTCGCTTGCCGATTTTTACAGGAAAGAGATGGGTGAAGATTGGATAGATATGCGAAAGGAAGCGATGCGCATACTGCGGAGAGAAGCGGAACTTCAGGAAATGGTTAGGCTTGTCGGTATTGATGCACTTTCTTCGTCCGACAGGCTTACAATGGAGATAGCCCGTTCGATAAGGGAAGATTTCCTTCAGCAGAATGCGTTTATGGAAGAAGACACATTCACTTCCCTAAAGAAGCAATACAGGATGATGAAACTCATACATCTTTTCTATGAATACGCAAAAGAGGCTTTGGAAAAAGGTGTCGATTTGGACAAAATCGTTGAACTTCCCGTGAGGGTTGATATATCCAGGGCAAAACTCATTCCGGAAGATAATCTCGAAAAATTCGACGAAATAGAAAAGAAAATGCAAGAAGAATTTGACTCTCTTATAAAAGAGGTGCAATATGGCTAAAGAATATATAACAACAAGAAACATTGCCGGTCCTTTGATTGTTGTGGACAGTGTCGAAAAAGCGACATACGGAGAAATTGTTGAAATCAAAACTGCCGACGGCTCGATAAAAAGAGGGCAAGTCCTTGAGGTAAACAGGGACAGGGCTCTCATTCAGGTGTTTGAAGGAACGTCCGGGTTGAATCTCGGCGACACAAAAATAAAATTTCTCGGGCGAGGCGTTGAAATAGGGCTTGCCCCTTCTATTCTTGGTAGGATTTTTGACGGTTTTGGGAATCCGATTGACGGGAACCCTCCCGTAATTCCCGAGAAAAAATCCGACATAAACGGAGTGCCGATGAATCCTTATGCAAGAAATTACCCTTCGGAATTTATACAAACGGGAATATCCGCAATTGACGGGTTGAATACTCTCGTAAGAGGCCAGAAACTTCCCATTTTTTCGGGCTCGGGGCTTCCTCACGCTCAAATTGCCGCTCAAATAGCAAGGCAGGCAAAGGTGCGCGGTGAAGGAGAAAAGTTTGCCGTCGTATTTGCGGCAATGGGTGTAACATTCGAAGAAGCGAACTACTTTATAAACGATTTCAAGGAAACAGGCGCTCTGGAACGTTCCGTTATGTTTATCAACCTTGGAGACGATCCTGTTATCGAAAGAATAGCTACGCCTCGTTTTGCCCTGACGACTGCCGAATATCTTGCGTTTGACCTCGATATGCACGTTCTCGTAATCCTTACCGATATGACGAATTACTGCGAAGCGCTCAGGGAGATTTCCGCGGCGCGTAAAGAAGTTCCCGGGAGAAGAGGGTATCCCGGATATATGTACACCGACCTTGCGACGATGTACGAAAGAGCGGGAAGAATAAAAGGCAAAAAAGGTTCCATTACGCAAATTCCTATCCTTACAATGCCGGAAGACGACAAAACGCACCCCATACCGGACCTTACCGGTTATATCACCGAAGGACAGATTTTCCTGTCAAGAAATTTGCATCAGCAGGCGATCTATCCCCCGATTGACGTGCTTCCGTCACTTTCAAGGCTGAAAGACAAAGGAATCGGTAAAGGAAAAACAAGAGAAGACCACTCCGATGTTTTGAACCAACTGTTTGCCGCTTATGCAAGAGGTAGAGAGGCGAGGGAACTTGCGACGGTTCTCGGAGAGAGTGCTCTTACAAAAACCGACCTTATATTTGTAAAATTTGCGGACAGGTTTGAACAGGAATTCGTGAAGCAGGATCCTTATGAAGACCGTTCGATAGAAGAAACACTTGATATCGGTTGGAAATTGCTCTCAATGATTCCGGTAGGGGAACTGAAGAGAATAAGACCTGCATTCATAGAAAAGTATCTCAAAAAGTATCTGAAACAGGAGGAAGAGGCGAATGCTTCTCAACGTTAATCCGACGAGAATGGAGCTTTTGCGGTTAAAAGACCGCTACGTTCTTGCCAAAAAAGGGCACAAACTTTTGAAAGAAAAACTCGAGGGATTAATGAGAAATTTTCTTGAAGTGGCGCATGAATACATAAGGAAGCGTAAGATGTTGGATGAAGAGTTTATCGAGATGCAGAGGGATTTTTATATGGCAACCGCGGGAATTTCCGAAGAAGAAACGGATACTTTGCTTCTCGGCGGGAATTATAAACTCGAGATAGAATCCGAAGAGAAGACCATAATGAATGTGCGTTATCCGGTATTTAAGGTTAAAGAATCCGGCATCCCGTTTGCGTATCCGCTTACCATTACAAACACGCTTCTGGATAAAAGTTTTGAAAGAATGAGAAATATAGTGGCGAGCATAGTGGAGCTTTCTTACATAGAGGAAGAACTTTACCTTGTGGCGGATGAAATTTCAAAAACGAGAAGGAGGGTTAATGCCCTTGAATATGTTATGATTCCGGATCTTGAAGATACCATAAAATATATCACGAATAAGCTCGAAGAAATGGACAGGGAAAACATCGCAAGGCTCTTGAAGATGAAGGATATTATAAGGAGCCATTAATGGAGATAATAAAGAAAGAGCGGATTTTTAAGGGAAAACTCCTTTCGATTTACAAAAGGCTCGTGAAACACGACGACGGAACGGTATGGGAAAGAGAAACCGCGAGTTACAACGGGAACGCCGCTGCGATAGTTGCCGTTGACGGGAATGAAGTTGTATTGATTAAGCAGTTCAGGCCTTCCGTAGAGGAAACGCTTTTGGAAATTCCTGCGGGCAGAATTGATGACGGAGAAACGCCCGAACAGGCTGCTTCGAGAGAGCTCGAAGAAGAAACGGGCTTAAAACCGTTAAATCTCAGAAAACTTGTCGAATTTTACCCCACTCCGGGGTTTGTCGACGAAAAAATCTATCTTTTTTATGCGGATAAGTTTGAAAAGGGTTCCGTACATCTTGACGAAGGCGAAGTTTTGCGTATATTTAGATTACCTGTAAATGAAGTTGAAGAGTATTTATTTTCTAACAAAATTAAAGACGGTAAAACACTTATAGGATTATTATTATGGAAGGTAAGGGGATTATGAGAGATAAGTTGAGCAAACAAAAAGAAAAATTTTTGGAGTACATAAAAAGTAGCGGAAAATTCTCCGAAAATACTGTTTCATCGTATAACAACGATGTGGAAAAATTCCTCAATTTTTTGAGGAGTGAGAAAATTAACGACCTGACAAAAGCAAACGAAAAGGTTGCGTTGCGTTATTATGAGAAGTTGAAGAAGGAACTTAAAGACAGAAGCGTAATGCGCAACCTCTCTTCTTTAAGAAAATTTTACGACTTTCTGCGTGAGTCGGGCAGCGTGAAAATGAACAGTAATCCGTTTAAATGCATAAAACACGAGAGTAAAGAGAAAGAAGAACCTCGTGTGCTGAATATAGCTGAAATTTCCGAATTTTTCCGTTCTCTCGGAACGGGAAGTTTCCTCGACTCGAGAGACAGGGCAATGATTTTGTTCATATACGGCACGGGCCTGCGTGCATCGGAAGTCGCGGAAGCAAAGATAAACAGGCTCGATTTGGAAAATGCCGTATATGTGCTTAAAACGGGGAAAAATAAGAAAGTGGTTCCTTTTAGCAAAAGGATTGTTCCCGCACTTAGAGATTATATTGAATACAGAAACAAACTTCTCAAAAAAGCGGGAATTAAAAAATACCAAAACAGATTCCTTTTTATAAATATTAGGGGAGAAAGAATAACAAGGCAGACAGTATATATTGTCGTGCAAAAGCGTGCGGAAATTGCAGGGCTTGGGAAAAACGTAACTCCATCGGTTTTGAGGAACTCTCTTGCATTCCACCTTTTAGGGAGCGGGACGAGCGGGGAAGTCGTAAAGGAGTTCCTCAGATATACGACGCTATTGCCCAAATACGAACGTATTCCGAATTTTTCGCGGACGAAGTTCGAATATCTTTCCACGCATCCTGCATTTAAAAAACGTTGATGTCATATTTTTGGTACAAGATAGGTATTTTTATTGCGCTGCATTTTCCGAGGCGGGTGTCCTATGCCATAGCAAGGGCACTTGCGTTTTTGGATTATACGTTTTTTGCCGGGAAACGTAGACGTGTTCATAAGACCCTTCGAATAATTATGGAGGGAAAGAGCGAAAAAGAGATTAAAAAAACGGCATTGAGGTTGTATGAAAACTTCGCCTTAAACATAACGGACTATTTTTTACTTTTCACGTGGAATAAAGAAAATTGGCAAGATTTTGCAGAACTGAACGGGGTTGACAAAAAAATGAAGGAACTCGCTTCTTCCGGAAAGGGTGTGATGGTGTCCACCGCGCATATAGGGAATTGGGAGGTTGCGGGATTCATAGTAGGATATATGGGGTATAAAGCACACGGAATCGGGCTTCCGCAGCCTAATAAAAAGGTGGATGAATTATACAGGGAAGTAAGAAGAAAAGGGAATCTATTTGTTCACCCGTTCAAAGGGGGAGCCATTGGCGTGTATAAAGCATTAAAAAGAGGTGAAATTGCGACAATTGTAAGTGATAGAGACATAAATAAGGACGGTGTTCCCGTGCAGTTCTTCGGGAGGTGTGTCACTTTCCCCAAAGGAGGAGCGGTGCTTGCATACAGGACCGGTGCAAAGGCGGTTTTCGGATGTGCAATTAGAGTTGCCGACGGGAAATATCGCGCTTTTCTTGAGCCCGAAATTATTGTCGAGAATAGAAACAGTGAAGAAGAGTTCGTGAAAGAGTATGTTCAAAAATTCGCATCCATTCTTGAAAGTTATATAAGGAAATATCCCGACCAATGGTTTCACTTTTTTGATTATTTCGAGGAGTTTAAATGCGTGTAATTGCTTTGCTTCCCGCTTTTAATGAGGAAACAAATATATGTGCGGTTGTCAAGAAAACATTACCGTATGTAGATGAAGTTCTTGTTGTTGATGACGGTTCCTCGGACAAAACGGCGGAAGTTGCGGAAAAGTGCGGTGCAACCGTTATAAGAAATCAAGAGAACAGAGGTAAAGCCGATGCGATGTATGTGGGTTTCGAATATGCGATCGAGAACAGTTTCGACATTATTGTAGTTCTGGATGCGGACGGGCAGCACGACCCCGATGAAATACCGCAGTTTATCGATAAAATAAACGAAGGCTTCGACATCGTTGTGGGTTCAAGGCAGTTCAATCCCGCTTTAATGCCGAAAATACGTATTTTCGCAAATTCGTTTTCTTCCTGGCTTACTTCGATTGTATGTCATTCGAAAATTCTTGACAGCCAATCCGGTTACAGAGCAATCCGCACGGATGTCGTAAAGAGGATAAAATTCAACTCGAAGAGGTATCAGATAGAAACGGAGATGCTGATAAAGGCGGCAAAATGTGGGTTTAAAATCGCTTTTATTCCGATAAAAACAATTTACAGAAAAGAGGCAAAGAGTAAAATAAATCAAATTATAGATCCACTTAAATTCGTATTTTTGGTTATAAAACTCTCTTTCTGGAGATGCAAAAATGATTGATGTGGTAGATTTGCATATACATTCTCATTACAGTATGGCAACAAGCAGAGATATGGATCTGGAACATCTTTCTTTCCGGGCGAAGAAGAAGGGTGTTACAATTCTTGCAACCGGAGATATTACGCACCCATTATGGGTGGAAAATCTCAAAAGTAAACTTACGGATTTAAAAAACGGGCTTTTTGAATTTGACGGAGTGCGTTTCATACTTGCAGGTGAAGTTAATGTCGTATTTAAACATAAGGAAAAAATCAGAAAAGTTCACATTGTGGTCAGCGTTCCTTCTTTTGAAGTTCTCGATGCGGTGAATAAAAAACTTTCTGAATACGGAAATCTGTCTGCTGACGGGAGGCCCACGCTTTTTGTAAGCGGTGAAGAATTTATGCACTCTCTTAAGGAAATTTCCGATGCGATTAAATTTATTCCCGCTCATATTTGGACGCCTTGGTTTGGCGTTTTCGGTTCGAAATCCGGGTTTTCTCGTTTGGAAGAATGTTTCGGTGATCAAACGGAAAATATTTCCGCGCTTGAAACGGGTTTGAGTTCCGATCCCCAGATGAATTATATTGTGAGGGATATAGACCGATTTACACTTGTCTCTAATTCCGATGCGCATTCTCCGCAGAATATAGCGAGAGAAGCAAACGTGGTAAAGGATGTTTCTTCATATGAAGATCTTTTTCGTGTGATAGAAAATGCGGACAAAGAAAGATTTTTGTTTACCGTGGAATTTTTCCCGGAAGAAGGGAAGTATTTCGGGGACGGGCATAGGAAATGCGGTATAGGATTTATCCCCGAAAATTCCGAGAGGAAAATTTGCCCTGTTTGCGGGAAACCTTTCACGTACGGAGTTTATCATAGGGTTATGGAGTGTGCGGGTTGGAAAAAAGAAGAGCGTAAAAATAAGAAAATTCCGTTTGTGTATTCTGTTCCGCTTAAAGAAATTTTGTCCGAATTCCTTAAAAAGGGGAAGAATACGAAAACGGTGGATTATGCATACCAGGATATTCTGTCGAAATTCGGTACAGAGTTGAATGTGTTGCTGTTTTCCGATGAAAGCGCACTTAAAAAAAGATTGGATAAGCAGCTTGCGGATTTTATAATTTCCGTAAGAAAAGGGAAAGTGAAGAAGGAGATTGGATATGACGGCAAGTACGGAAGGATTATTTTAACGGAGGAGAAAATTGGGCTCTTTGATTGATAAATTCGGGAGAAAGATTACTTATATAAGATTTTCGGTTACGCCGAGATGTAATTTTAATTGTGTGTATTGTAATTCCCATACCCCGGAAGACGATAAGAGTGAAGAGTTTACAACAGAGGATATCGAGTTTCTGTTTAATGTTGCGGGCAAATTGGGTATAACCAAGGTCCGCCTTACCGGAGGAGAGCCTTTGCTGAGAAAAGATATCGTTCAAATTGTGGAGGCGCTTCATAAAGTTAGGGAGATAAAAGAGATTGTTCTTACAACGAACGGATACTTTTTGAAATTTCTTGCAAAGGATTTAAAAAAAGCGGGGCTTAATAGAGTAAATATAAGTTTGGATACGTTAAGGGAAGATGTTTTTAAAAGTATCACAGGAGTGAACGGACTTTCTCTTGTGAAAGGCGGGATTAAAGAGTCAATTGCACAGGGGCTTTTACCTATAAAAATAAATACGGTTTTAATGAAAGGAATTAACGAAGGTGATGTTTTGCGTATCGCGGAATTATCGTTAGATTACCCGGTTATAGTAAGGTTTATTGAACTTATGCCGGTTAAAGGATCGGATTTTTGGAGAAAACATTATATGAGTTTCAACGAAGCGAAGAAGATCATACGGTCGAAATACGAATTGAATTTTACTACGGGTTCGGCCGGAGAGGTTGCAACGTATTATAAAATTGTCGGTTCTGACGGCAAGATAGGTTTTATAACTCCGGTGAGTCAGCATTTTTGTGCCCAATGTAATCGGATACGAATAACCGCTGCGGGAAAAATATATCCGTGTCTTTTTTCGAAAGAGTATGTTTCCGTTTGGGATGCGGTAAAGAAACGAGACGAGTCTCTTACGAAAGAACTTATAAGAAAATCAGTAGAGATAAAGCCTAAGGAGCATGGCCCTATTGATGAAAATGATCAGGATTTTATAAATAATATGCGTGAATTAGGGGGGTGAAGAATGGGACAAATTGATGAGAATGGGCATATAAAGATGGTGAATGTGACGCCGAAAAAAGAGACCCTGAGAACGGCGAGGGCACACGCAAAAATAACGATGAAAAAAGAGGCCCTCGAACGTATTGTTTCCGGAGACGTCGAAAAAGGAGATGTGTTTGCGAGCGCGAAAATTGCGGGAATCCTATCAGCGAAAAAAACGGGTGAGTTAATCCCATTGTGCCATCCTTTGAACTTGACCTTTGTGGATGTTGTTTTCAAAGTAAACAAAGAAGAGCCTTCCGTAGAAATTGAGAGTTTTGCCGAACTTACGGGAAAAACCGGAGTTGAGATGGAGGCTCTTATTGCCGCTTCGACTGCGGCACTCACGATATACGATATGTGTAAATCAATGGATAAGGAAATGGTAATATCCGATGTTTTTCTTATCGAAAAAAGCGGAGGAAAAAGCGGACACTATGTGAGGAGCGGATATAAAAGTTTCGGCAAAAACCGAACTTGACAGAATTTAAAAAGTAGGTATACTTTCTATTTGCTATGTTTTTCTGAGAAGGAGGCCTAATGGAGAAAGTAATTGATTTTACGAAAACCAAGCCTGTTATGGATCTCCCTGATTTGATAGGGATCCAGAAAAGGTCTTATGAAGAATTTCTTGATAAAAGAATTGACGAGATTTTAAGGAAACTATTTCCTATCGAGACGAAGAAGATAAAATTGGAATACATCGAGTCCAGAGTCGAAGAACCCGTGAGGGACATTGATTATTGTTTGAGAGTCGGGGCTACATA
>JAGHAO010000055.1 GCA_021161495.1 Caldisericaceae bacterium
AACTCGCTAAACCTCAGAGGCCTGTTGTCCAATGCGGACGGAAGCCTGAAACCGTATTTCACAAGAGTAAGTTTCCTTTGGTGGTCACCGTGATACATCGCACGGATTTGAGGAATCGTAATGTGTGACTCGTCGATAAACATCAAAAAATCGTCCGGAAAGAAATTAAGCAACGTAAAAGGCTCTTCCCCCGGTTTTCTTCCGGAAAAATAACGGGAATAGTTTTCTATTCCGGGGCAGTATCCCGTTTGTTCCAGCATCTCAAGGTCGTAATTCGTGCGTTCCGTAAGCCTCTGCGCTTCAAGGAGCAAACCTTTTTCGCGGAAAAACTCCACACGAAGTGCGAGGTCTTTTCTTATTTCTTCCGCGTACCTGTGAATTCGCTCGGGGCTTGTCAAAAACTGCGACGCAGGGAAAAAGGTAAACGAAGAATGCTTTGAAAGAATTTCTCCGGTAAGCGGGTCAAACTCAGTGATGGAATCAATCTCGTCCCCGAACAGTTCCACCCTTATCGCAGTCTCCGATTCTTTCGGAAATACATCAATGACATCTCCCCTGATTCTGAACCTTCCCGGCCTGAAATCAAAATCGTTCCGTTCGAACTGAAGCCTTGCAAGCCCCAATGCAATCTTCGACCTTTTGATTTTTTGCCCCACGGAAACGGTGAGCAGTTGCTCTTTGTATTCGTCCGGAGAGTCCCAGCCGTATATGCAGGAAACAGAAGAAACCACAATGACATCTCTCCGTTCAAGCAGGGCGCGGACCGTTGCATGGCGGAGCCTTGCTATATCTTCGTTTACGTCTGCGGTTTTGTCTATGTGTAAATCAAGTTGCGGGACGTATGCCTCGGGCCTGTAAAAATCGTAATAACTTACGAAATAGCGAACCGCATTTTCCGGGAAAAAATGCTTAAATTCCGAATAGAGTTGTGCGGCAAGGGTTTTGTTGTGCGAAATAATTAGAGTAGGTTTTTGCACTCTTTCAATGATATTTGCCATTGTAAAAGTTTTTCCGGAGCCTGTAACGCCCAACAGAGTTTGAAATTTGTATCCTTTTTTTATCCCCTCTACGAGTTTTTCGATTGCCTCCGGCTGGTCCCCCGTAGGCTTAAAATCCGAAACAAGTTTGAATTTTCCCATATTTACAACTCTAACTTTATCGGAATTTCAGACAAAAGTTTTGCGTATTTTCTGATTTTTTCCACATACTTCACGTTGCTTTCCGGAACTTCCAACCTTTCTGCGATTTCTTCCGTTGTTTCTCCGTTTTCCATAAGAAGCAAAATTTTATCGAGAACGGAGTATTTCATACCTATTGCAACTTCGTCGGTTATTCCCGGGATTATGTCCGGTGCAGGATGCCTGTTTAATACAACCTCAGGAACCCCCACATATTTTGCAAGTTCGTAAACCTCGGTTTTGTAAAGCCCTGCAAGAGGCATTATGTCTCCTGCTTCACCGTATCGTGCATAATATCCGACGGAAATCTCGGTTTTGTTTCCGCTGTCAATCACGAGTTTGTTTTCGAGGTTCGCAAAATAGTAAAGCGTGAGAGTAATTGCCCGCGCCTTTGTTTCGTAATAGGCAATGTCTTTCCTGAACTTTTCGTCGCCTTTTCCCAAAAGGTGCTTGAGATACAAAGGCCCGTCTTGCGAGAGTTCTTCTCTTCTCTTGCGTGCGTATTCCTCTTTCAACTTTTCCGGTGCGATATATCCCAAAAAAGGTTGTAACGAATAGAGGCCGAAGTGAGTGAGCATCAGCGTTAAGGATTTGAATTTTAGCGGAATTCCCGCATCTTTTGCAATTGCTTTCGCGCATCTTGTGCTTTCTTTTAATGTATCGCGTTCCGTTATATGGACAAGAGTGACTTTATCTCTCCCAAGTGCTTTTGCGGATAGTTTTACCAAAACGGCACTGTCTATTCCTCCGCTTACCCCGATCACGACACCTTCCTTTTCAAACTTTTCCACGTATTCTTTTATGAAACCTTCGATTTTTTCCGCAACTTGCGGCATTTCCGCGGAAGTGAAAAATTTATTCCTCATAATCAAAGTTTTCCACCTCCTCAAAAGAGGGGGAGTACGCACCTTCTTTTGAAACGGAAACGGCGCCCGCCTTATTCCCGAAAATCAAAGAATCTTCCAAAGAACCGCCCGAGAGGAAATTTAGCAAAAAGGCGGCATTGAAAGCGTCTCCCGCGCCGGTTGTATCCTTTGCCCGCACCCTTAATCCGGGTACGCTGAAAATTTCCCTGCCGTTTTTAAAGACAGCAGCTCCGTTTTCCCCGCGTTTTTCTATGATAATTCTGTTTTTGAAAATGTCCTGTCCTATATCCGATATCTCTTCCTCGTTTGCAAAAAGGATATCGCTCAATTCTGAAATTTCTTTTGATATTTCGATAAATCCCGGAATCTCTCTCCCGATCCTTATCTGAGGGTCAAAATAAAGTTTTTTATGGCACTCTTTTGCGAATTTTGCAATTTTCAGGACTTCCTCCCCTGTTTCGACTTCCGTGTTTATTCCTCCGCTTATGTAAATTCCGTCAAATTCGGTGAGATCCGCTTGAACGAACTCTTTCAATGAGATCTCGGTGTAGGATGTACCTTTTATAAGGGCAAATGTCGTCCTTTCTCCTTTGCTGTTTACAACGGCAATTATCAAAGCGGTAGGCAGATCGGAACGCTTCCCCGAAATATCCACTCCTTTTTTCGAAAGAAAATTTGAAATTTCTCTTCCGAAGGAATCCTTAGAGATAGGCGTATAATAAACGGCGGAACCGCCTAATTCGGAAAAAGAAACGGCAAAGTTAACACCTGTCCCTGCAGGTTTTGAAACGTAGTATTCGGGAATAAAATTCCTATCCTTTGCAAAACCGAAATCCGACTTTACCGTAATATCAAAACAATTGTCCCCTATTACAAGCAGTTTAGGTTTCTTTTTCAAGTTCTCTTACCTTCCTTATGAATTCTTTCACCTTTTCAATATCTTTACGCCCTTTCCCTCCCGAAATGTCACGGGACGTTTTTGCATCAACGCCTGCTGGACGTACTTTTCTTTTTGCATCCTGCACATTTTCGGGGCTTAAACCGCCTCCCAAAATGACGGGTTTGTAGGAAAGAGAGACAATTTCGGCACTTATGTTCCAATCGTGTGTTTTTCCCGTTGCGCCGACAAATCCGGGCATTTGATTGCTCCGGAAAGGAGAGTCAAGCATAAGAAAATCCGCATACCGCTGAACGTGTAGTGCAACATCGATGCTGCTTCTGTCTTTTACGGGAACGGCATACATAAGTTGTATGCCCAAATCGCTTAACATTTCGTTTAGAGAAGAAAGCTCGGCATCCGAAAGTTCGTTGCATATATGAATAATATCGGGATGGAGTTCTTCCACATATTTTTTGATTCCGTCCGGAGAAGAGGTATCCGTGATGATTGTCGCTATCTTCCCGTAATCTTTTATCACACCAATAATTTCCTTTGCTGTTTTTACGGAAACAATTCCTTTGTCGGTATCACCGTTACGGCTTACGACAAGCCCAATATGATCTGTACCCAATTTGCACAAACTTTCTGCGTCTTCTTTCGAAACAATCGCATAGATCTGTATGATCATTTTTTGCTCCTTTTCAAAAACTTTTCAAATTCGTTCAAGTCCATCGTATTTATTATATCCTCTTTTGTAAGCCACGCCCTGCGCGCAACTCCCACACCGTATCTGATGTTAAGCAGAGAGTCGACGGAGTGTGCGTCCGTATCTATCGAGAGTTTCAATCCGTATTGTTCCTTTGCCTTTTTTGCATTGAGGTCGCTCAGATCGAGGCGTTCGGGGGAAGAGTTTATCTCAAAAACTTTTCCGTATTTCTTTGCTTCGTTGAACAATGCATCCACATTGACATTGTAATTTTGCCTTCCGTTCAAAATCCTTCCGGTGGGATGGACTATGATTTTTACGTATTTATTCGAGACGGCTTTTTTTATTCTTTCCGTTATTTTCTCTTCACTCTGGTTCATAGCGGTGTGAATTCCGGCAAGGCAAATATCGAAAATCCCGAGTTCTTTGTCGGGAAAGTCCAAACTGCCGTCGGAAAGGATATTGAGTTCCGCGCCCAAGAATATCTTAAACGGTTTGAGTTTTTTGTTCAGTTCTTCAATTTTCTTCTTCTGCTCTTTGTATCTTTCGATTGAAAGCCCGTTCGCTATACCGAGTGCTTTTGCATGATCGGAGATTACAATGTATTGATACCCCATCTTCATTGCTTCATTTGCCATTTCCTCTATCGTATTTATACCGTCGGAATATACCGTGTGCATATGAAGGTCTCCTTTAATATCGGAGAGTTCCACGAGTTCCGGAAGTTCGTGCTTTTCCGCAAGTTCTATCTCTCCCCTGTCTTCGCGCATTTCCGGGGGAATCCATTGGAGTCCGAGCGCTTCGTAAACGCTTTCTTCCGTTTCTCCGGCAATCTTTTTGTTTGTGCCGAGGTCAAAAACCCCGTATTCGTTAATTTTCAAACCTTTTTTGATTGCGAGTTCCCTCAAATGAATATTATGCTGCCTGGAACCTGTGAAATATTGAATTGCCGCACCGAAAGAATCGGGCTCCACGACCCTCAGGTCAACCTGCAAATTTTCGAAAGTCAAAATCGAAGTTTTCGTGTCTCCTTTAACTAAGATTTCTTTTACTTCCGGAAGTTTCACGAATGCATCCATCACTTTTTCGGGTTTCTCCGACGTTACAAGAATGTCGATATCTCCGATTGTTTCTCTCATTCTCCTGATGCTTCCGCAAATGAGAATTTTTTTGACGGGCGAATTTTTACGAAGTTTTTCCGTTATGCCTTCGGCAAGAGGGAGTGCAATTCCCAAAAGGACTCTGTCAACGGTTTTGTCCTTCATCGAGTTTAAGCCTTCAAGGATTTTTTTCTCCGTTTTTTCGCCGAATCCGGGCAACGTGCGAATCAAACCTCGCTCTGCCGCATGCTTCAAATCATTAATTGTTTTGATACCCAATTTTTCGTAAAGAACTTTTGCGCGTTTTGCTCCCATGCCGGGAATTTTTTCTATCTCGAGAAGCGTTTCGGGAATTTTCTTTTTCAACTCTTCCAATTTATCGATTTTCCCTTCGCGCAAATACTGTTTTATTTTCTCCGCTATGCTTGTGCCGATCCCGTTTATTTGGGTGAGTTTGTCTTCCGTAGCAAGTTCTTCTATTGGCACGGTGAGGTTTTCTATTCTTCTTGCCGCCTCCAAATACGCCCTCACTTTGAACGGATTATCGCCTGCAAGTTCCGCCATTTTGGCAAGTTCGTAAAATTTTTCCGCAACTTCTTTGTTGCGCATCTTTACGCCTCCCCCTCTATCTCCTTTTTTAACCTGCCGAAGTACTGTGCCATAAATTCAAGCCGGTCTTTTGCAATTTTCCGTGCGGTCTCCGTAAACAGCCTACCGGGAATTTTTTTAAATTTGGTTTCGTATTCTATATTTACGGAATGTTTTGAAATATCTTTTATTCTTCCGTTCAGTTTCCCGCCCACCAAATTTTCCTTTTTGTATGCGTCGAGGTCGGAAACTTCTCTATATAAAGGTTCGCCCCTTTCCCCGGCAATCATATAAGCGCGGGCAATTCCCACCGCTCCGATCGCATCCAATTTGTCAGCATCAAAAAGTATTTTGGCCTCAATAGTTTCGGGGACATTTTCACCACGAAACCTGTGAGTTCTGATTGCGTGGCAAACCGCATCGACGGTTTCATTTGGATACCCCAAATCCGAAAGGATTTTACGCGCCATCTCGGCACCCAAAACCGCGTGGTCCGTATTTCCTGTTTTGTCGCTGTCTTCTTTGACACGTGCAATATCGTGAAGAAGGGCTGCAAGTTCGATAACCTCCATATTCACTTTTCCTTCCTTTTCGGCTATTCTCTTTGCAAGTTTCAACACCCTGAACGTATGCTCGAGGTCATGAGCGGAAGAGGAAAGTTCTTTTTTTACTATCTCGATTATCTCGGAAATTTTTCGGTTCATTTTCCCTCCGTTAATATCAAAAAATGAGGGCATACTGCCCTCATTTTGTTCTTACAACTTCACTCCTTCAGTTGGATTTTTCCGTATTTTCGCCGTTATCTTTAACGCTGTTTGCAACATCCTTGACGTCGGATTTGATTTCGGAAACTTTTTCTTTTACATCTTCGGCAACTTCTTTTGCCGCTTCTTTTGTATCGCTTACGGTTTCTTTCGCTTTGTCCGCAACGTCTTTAGCCTTTTCCTTAACTTCTTCCTTTACCTCTTCGACTTTTTCATTCATCTCTTCTTTGATTTTCTCAATTTCTTTTTTCTTATCTTCAATCTGCTTTTCGATTTCTTCGATGGGTGCAATTAAATCTTTAAGCGAATCCTGAACTCCTTCGGAAAGTTTACCTTCTTTGTAAAGAGAGAAAACTTTTTCACCAAGTTCCAATATCTTTGTCTTTCTCGAACTTCCGAGAGTTGTTATCTCGGTCTGAATTTTTGCAATTTTTGCAAGTTGTGCGGCTTTTTCACCCGCTTCTTGCGCTCCTTTTTTAATCTTGTCCCAAAAACCTGCCATACTACTTCACCTCCGTAAATTTTTTTATATTATACCACACAAGTTGCAAAACCTATAATCCCTTGACTTTCGTAAGGATCCTGCCTATTTCAACGAAATCTTCGCATTTCAAACTGGCTCCGCCGACAAGGCCGCCGTCTATGTCCGGCATTTTCGCAAGCGACTCAATATTTTTCGGTTTTACACTCCCACCGTAAAGCACCGTCATATTCGAACCTGAACCTGCACCGAACATTTCGTCAAGCAAAGACCTTATATATTTGTGAACTTCCTCGGCCTGTTCGGGTTTTGCGGAAACACCCGTTCCTATCGCCCAAATGGGCTCATAAGCAATAATGATGTTTTCTAAGTCTTCTTTGGCAACACCTTTAAGATCCGAGACGAGTTCGTTTTTTATCACTTCCTCGGTTTTGCCGTTTTCTCTCTCTTCCAATTTTTCTCCCACGCAAAGCACGATTTTCAAACCGTGAGACAGGGCGGATTTCACTTTTCTGTTTATCAGTTCGTCATTTTCCCCGAAAATGTTCCTTCTTTCGGAATGTCCCAAAATCACGTATTCCGCACCCGCATCCTTCAGCATAAGCGGAGAAATTTCACCCGTAAACGCACCTTTTTCTTCGTAATGCATATTCTGCGCACCCACTCTTACCTTCGAATCGGAGCCGAGTACGTTAAAAACCGGATGAATTGCAGTAAAAGGCGGAAAGACAATCACATTTATGGGTAAATCTTTAACCCCTTGTTCCGTGCATTTTGCAAGTGCAATCCCGTCTTCTATAAGTTCGTGCATTTTCCAATTTCCCGCAAGAATTACTTTTCTCATTTTTCACCTCCCGTAAGATCTTCTTTTGTAAAAGCATAAGGCAAAAGTTTGTCGAGCGTTGTTTCGATAACCTTTCCTTTGAGATTTGCCGCATATATTTTAATATGAGGAGAAAATTCGGCAAGAACTTGCCTGCACATACCACAGGGCATAGCGGGCTCCTTTGTGTCTGTAACGACCGCAATCTCGGTAAACTCTTTTTCTCCTTCACTAACCGCTTTGAAAACCGCAACACGCTCCGCACACATACTTGCACCGTAACTCGAATTTTCCACGTTGCAACCCGTAAATACTTTGCCCGTCTTTGTAAGTAATGCCGCTCCCACCTTAAAATCGGAATAGGGGGCATATGCGTTTTCCCTGACTTTTATTGCCATTTCAATAAGTTCTTCTTTGTTCACTTTTTCGCCTCCTTGTTCTTTAATATGACTTTTATCTGAACGATTCTTCTGTTCCTCACTTTAATCGGTATTAATTTGAATCCGTCTATTTCGACTTCTTCGCCCGGGCTGGGCAACCTCCCCAATTTCTCCAAGATTATTCCGCCTATTGTGTCTGCCTCCTCGTCCGACAGGTTTGCCTCAAACTGTTCGTTAAAATCGTCAATACTCATCATCCCGGAAATAAGATAAACATTCTCTCCGATTTTTTGGAACGTTTTTTCCTCCACTTCGTATTCATCCTGAATTTCTCCGACAATCTCTTCGAGCAGATCCTCCATTGTGACGAGACCGGAAACTCCTCCGTATTCGTCAAACACAATTGCCATCTGTATCTTCTTTTTTTGCATTTCCCTGAAAAGTTCGTCCACACGTTTTGTTTCCGGGACAAAATACGCAGGCCTCAGAATATCTTTTAGTTTTACTTTTTGCCTGCTGTCCGCCTTCATTTGGAAGATCTTAAACAAATCTTTTGTGTAAAGTATGCCTACGATATTATCTATTTTACCGTTGTAAACAGGGATTCTCGAATGATTACTTTTAACCACCACATTTAGAATCTGTTCTATTGTGGCGGATACCGGTATTGTGACCATATCCACTCTCGGAGTCATCACTTCTCTCACAAGCGTATCTCCGAATTCGAAGATGCTGAAAATCATCTTTTCTTCGGATTTTTCTATGATTCCTTCCTCTTTTCCGAGGTGAATCATTGTGATAATCTCTTCGGAATTCTCGAACACAGTTTTTACGTTTTCTTTCACTCCGAATATTGCGAGAAAGAATTTGGATATCTTGGAAAGAACCCAGGCGAACGGAAAAAGCACAATCCAGAAAAAGTAAAAAAGATAAAAAAACCTGCTAGAAAATTTTTCCGGATTGTACGCAGCAACACTTTTAGGTATCATCTCTCCGAAGATAACTATTACGACGGTAAGTGCAACGGTTACCCACGTAAGGGAAAGGGAGGGAGAGATATGCTTTGTCTTGGCAAGAGTAACGCTGAAATATGTTGTAAGTACGGAGGCAAGTATGTTAACAAAGTTGTTACCCAAAACTATGGGGCTGATAAATTTCTCCGGATTTTTCTTCAGTTCCAGAATCCTCTTCGCTATTACGGAACCTTTTGTTGCCATAGATTCTAATTTAATTCTGGATACGGATAAGAGTGCCGCTTCCATTCCGGAAAAAAATGCAGAGAGCAAAACAAGCAGCACAAAAGCGAAAATCACGTACCCCCAACTCACAGGGTTACTCATTTTTTGATATCAACCTCCTTGATAAAATTTCTGATAGTATTAATATTTAATTTGTTAAATATTTCTTCTTCCTTTTTCTCCATAATGATTCTGTCTTTTTCTTTTATGTGGTCGTATCCCAAAAGATGTAAAAATCCATGAATAATGAGAAACGCCATATAATCATTAAAATCATTTCCCTGTTTTAAGGCTTGTTTTTTCGCAACAAGGGGACATATAACGATGTCTCCCAATAAACGCTCGCCGTTTACGACCTCCATAAAAGGAAAAGATATAACATTCGTGGGTGAATCTTTCTTGCGGAAATCCCTATTTATTTGCCTGATTCTTTTTTCACCTACAAAGGACAGGCTTAATGATCCGTTATCCACCCCCGCAATCTCCGCTATTCTATTTACAATGTCGAATAATTTACGCTTTTTTACTTTGAATTTTCTCGTATGGTTTGAAAAATCAACTTTTATCATTTTTTTCTTCCGGGTATGCCTCTCTCCTGTGATAGAAACTCACCATCGAATTAAACAACGATTCCTTAACTTTTTTCAAATCGGCAAGTGTCAATGCACACTCGTCAAGTTGGCCGTCTTCAATTCTGTCGTTTACGATGCTTTCAACAACCTCGCTTATTTTTGTTTTATCGAGGTCAACCATACTATGCATCTTGGCTTCCACGGCATCCGCAAGCATAAGCACACCTTCCTCTTTCGTGTGAGGAAGAGGGCCCGGGTATCTGAAATCATCCTTACGGACATTCGGATCTTTTTCCTTGGCTTTGTGATAAAAATAAGATACAACAGTTGTTCCGTGATGGGTGCGGATGAAGTTTATCACTTCCTCGGGAAGCCTGTACCTTTTCGCAATCTGAACTCCGTCTTTCACATGATTTATAATAACCGTTTTGCTGAGATTCGGCGTGATTTCGTTGTGAATATTCGGGATACCTATCTGGTTTTCCGTGAAATAATAAGGGTGAAGCATTTTCCCGATATCATGATAATATGCACCTACCCTCACAAGCAAGGCATTTCCGCCGATTGCCGAAACCGCAGCGGAAGCAAGGCTTGCAACGTTCATACTGTGTTGATATGTTCCCGGTGCTTTCAGCAGCAGTTCTTTAAGCAGAGGCGTATTTGTGTCGCTCAATTCCAAAAGTCTCACCGTTGTAGTTTCGTTAAATATGTGGTCGAGGACAAATATAATACCGAGGGCGAAAAGAGAAGAGCCGAAGAAATTGACAAAAGCATATGTCAAATCGAATTCTATGCGGAGTAAGGGCACATTACCCGTAATATCTATAAGCAGGGTTAATATCGTAAAACTCACGGCACCTGCGAGGCCTGCGTATATAATGGTTACCATTCGGGAGAAATGTCTCAAAATAAACAGGGAAATGACGGTGGACGCAAGCATCGCAAAAAGAATAGCAGGTTTTATATCAAAGGGCAGGGTTATGAGAAGCATAAAAGCAACCGAAGTTATAATTGCGGCATCCTTGTCAAAGAATGCAAAAATGAGGAAAGCAAGAAGCGGAACGGGAATGAGATAAGGGGAAATCGGCTCCAACAAGAAGAACATTATGAAAACAATAGCGCTTATTATTGCGAATTCAGCACTCTTCTTGGCTTTATTCGATTCTCTTATTTTTTTACTGTCAAGCAAACCGGCATATGAAATCCCTAAGAAATACAAAATAAAAATAATTATGCTTAATATGATTTTCCAATCGCTTTTTGTCCTGACGAGCCCTATGGCAACCAAAATGTTATATTCGTCTTGGGTGATTTTTTCTCCCTTTTGAACAATTATGTCTCCTTTGTTTATGGTAACTTTAACGGGAGGCACCGCATTCACTGCTTTTTGTATGGCAGATTCCGTGGCTTCTTTATCGTATATGAGATTTGGCTCGATTACTTGCCTCAAAACATACGCCATAAGTTCTTTTTCCGCATCTGAATAGGAGGACTTGTTTATTTCCTCCGTGCCGATTTGCACCGCCTGATTTATACTGTCACTTTTAACTCCCATTATCATCAGTTTGTAAAGAACCGCTTTCGTAAATTCTCTTATTTTCTCAATGTTGTTCGTACTCTCCTTCAAAAGAAGATCCGCAAAGGATTTATTCCCGGAAAACAGCGCTTCCAACTCTTTATGCTTTTCCACAACGTCTTTTTTTGATGACAAAATAGAATCGATTTTATTGAAAATATCATCGCATTTTTTAAGGACTTCTTTTTCCTTGTTTACGTCAAGTTTGTAAACGGGCGAAACGGATTCCGCAATTTTTTTCTTGAGTTCCGCCGTTTTCTGGCTATCTACGTATGTAAACGTTCGAGGTGCGGTGATGTTCTCCGGGGCAACCTCGCCCACCTTCAAATTCAGATTTTTCGGAAAGTAAAAATAAAAGGTGATCCCGAAAAGAAACACGGCAAGGAGCAGAACGATTACAAGCGAAAAGAGATTATTTTTTACGTAATAAGATATCCTCCTGCCGGAGAAAAAGTCGATTCTTTTAGTGAATATTCCGTAGTTATTCTTTCTTTTTTTCATTTTTTTCGTATGCATCTATGATTTTTTGAACGAGTTCGTGGCGAACGACATCTTTGCTCGTAAGGTAAACAAATTCAATACCTTTTATGTTTTTTAATATTTTGCTCGCCGCGGCAAGTCCGTCCTCTCCTTGTGAGGGAAGCAGGTCGCTTTGTGTGATGTCTCCCGTGATAACCATCTTGGAGCCTTCGCCAAGCCTTGTGAG
Source organism: Caldisericaceae bacterium (assembly GCA_021161495.1). GTDB lineage: Bacteria > Caldisericota > Caldisericia > Caldisericales > Caldisericaceae > AUK232. The sequence goes on from JAGHAO010000055.1 coordinate 11,859, forward strand.
AAACATTTTCATTTGGGAGAACGTGGTATTTTGTGCTTCGTCAAGTATTATGAATGCGTCGTTCAATGTCCTTCCTCGCATATATGCAAGCGGTGCAATTTCAATTGTTTTGTTTGCAAGAAGCCTGAACGTTTTTTCCTGGCCTAAAAAGTCGTACAGGGCGTCGTAAATCGGCCTGAAATACGGGTCAACCTTTTGCTGTATATCTCCCGGCAAAAATCCCAATTTTTCACCTGCTTCGATCACGGGGCGCGTCAGGATTATTCTGTTCGTAAGCCCGTTCAAGTAGTATCTGACTGCGAGAGCGACGGAAAGGTACGTTTTTCCGGTTCCGGCAGGGCCTATAACGAACGTAATGCTATTTTTCAAAACGGATTCCACATATTTTCTTTGCCCGAATGTCCTGGGAGCAATTTTTCTGCCTTTTATATCATGCAAGATAACGGTATCGGGGATTTTTCTTAGGAAATCTTCGCTTTTCTCGTTTTTCACGGAGTAAATAAGATCCGTCACGGAAAAAGAAAACTTTTTGGAAGCAAGGTATTCCATATCCTTGATGATCTTGCTCGCTTTTTTGACTTGCATTTCACTGCCTGCGATTACGAATTTCCCGTCGCGAAGCAGTATATTAACGCCCAACTCTTTTTCTATTGTCTTAATATTTTCATCCAGAACGCCTAAAACGTTCGGAATGTTTTTCGCATTTTTCACTTCTATTTCTTCTTTCATAGCAATATATATTTTAGCAATGTTTTCGAAATAGTAAAATCCTCAAACCCTTTGGTACAAAATGTCAATGAGTTTTTCCGGCAACCCCCGTTCTTTTATGTCTCTTGCAACCTTTTCGATATTATATTCTTTCCTGTAAAAATCCACTTTGTTTTTCTCAGTGTCAATCACGGCGTAACTTGCTCTTGGGTCTCCGTCTCTGGGCTGCCCGACACTTCCGGGGTTCAGGATTAACCCGTTCTTTTTTCTTTTTATGAGGATCGGGAAATGTGTGTGCCCGTAAATAACAAAATCTGCGTCTATATTTTCAAATTCTCTTTCTATTTCCGAAGCGGATATTTTATTCGGGTTTAAATATTTGAATAACGGATCGGAAAAAGATGCATGCACCATAAAAAATTTCTTTCCGTCCAATAAAAATTCGGAACTTAAAGGAAGGCTTGCAAGGAATTTCAGTTCCTGCGGATTCAATACTTTCCGGGTGAATTTTCGGGTCTCAGCGGAAAGGTCGTGCATTGCCGGAGAACAACGACAATCAACCCCGAACCCCGCCGCATTATCGTGATTTCCCCTGACAAAAAAGAGCGTTTCTTCTTTTAGTTTTTGCAAACACTCCTTTGGCCGGGGGCCGTAATCCACGATGTCCCCTGCAAACAACACCGCATCGCACGGTTCTTTCAAAACAGCATTTAACGCTTCGATATTCCCGTGTACATCCGAAATGACAAGTATGCGCATTTTTCCCTCCGAATATGTTTGTTTCTTGTTAAATTGTATATATAATTTTTAATAAAGCAACAACGGGAGGTAGGAGATGGAAATCAAAAGCAAAGTTGCATTGATTACGGGAGGCTCTCGAGGGATCGGAAGGGCAACCGCCTTGCTTCTTGCGGAAAAAGGCGCGGACGTTGCAATCATATACAACTCCCGTAAGGAAAAAGCGGAAGAGGTTAAAAAGATCGCACTTTCCAAAGGTGTAAAAGCGGAAATATACGAATGCGACGTTTCCGATTACGGCAAAGTAAAGGAAACGGTAGAGCAAATAGTGAAAGACTTCGGAAAAATCAACATAGTTGTGAACAATGCGGGTATTCTCATCAAAAAACCGTTTTTGGAAACAGCGGAAGAAGATTGGGACAAAACAATAAATGTAGACCTCAAAGGCGTCTTTAATGTTTGCAGATTTTCAATCCCGTTTCTTCTGAAAAATACCCCCGCAAAGATCGTGAACGTATCGTCGATTGCAGGGAGGAACGGAGGAACCGTAGGTATACCTTATGCGGCATCGAAAGCGGGCGTCATAGGAATCACATGTGCACTTGCTTCCGAGTTTACACCGAAAGGAATATACGTGAATGCGGTTGCGCCCGGGCCCGTGGATACGGATCTATTCAAAGGATTGTCACCGGAGCAGAGAAAAAAGTTGGAATCGCTTTCCCCGAACGGAAGGTTTGCAAAACCGGAAGAAATTGCACATGCCATTGTGTTTTTAATTGAAAACGATTACATTTCCGGAGAAACTTTGAACATAAACGCAGGAAGGTATATGAACTGATGGAAGAACTTTCTCCGAAACAATGGATTATCGCTATTATACTTGTAGGACTTATTGCATTCGGTGCCGGCAATCTCACCGGAATTAAAACCGCATCGAGAAAAATTCGTGCAAAACCGCAGAATGAGTTGCAAATTCAAACGCCCGTGCAAAGTAAAACTGCCGTTCCTCAAAAACCGGAAGAAATCACCGTTTACGTAACCGGAGAAGTAAATAAACCGGATGTGTACGAACTTGAGGAAGGGAGCATCGTGAAAGATGCAATCACAAAGGCCGGAGGGGCAACAAAGGATGCCGATCTTATTGCAATAAACCTCGCAAAAAGGGTTAGTGACGGGGAAGAAATAATCGTTCCTAAGAAAGGAGCACAAAATAAATCGGCTGCAAATCTTTCTCCGGCACCTTCCGAGAAAAACGGAAAAATAAATATCAACACGGCAGACCTTGCAACGTTGGAAAAACTCCCCGGAATAGGAGAGGTGAAAGCAAACGCAATTATTCAATACAGAAAAGAGCACAACGGATTTAAAACAATTCACGAGATAACGCGTGTAAGCGGAATCGGGGAGAAAACGTTTGAAAAGATTAAAGATCTCATAACTGTCGGGTGATGCCGGGCCTATTCGCATTTTTTACCGGAATAAGCGGAATCTTTGCCGCACTTTCCGTTTCAAAGCATTGGGTAATCGCATTTCTTGTTTTTCTTCTGTCCGGCGCGTTTTTCGTTTCCTTGCAAAAAGAGAAAGTTCTGAAACTTGCAGGCATCGCTGTGTTTGTAATCATATTCTTCAATGCATTTTCGGGGTTTTGCTTATTGAACAAACCGGAGGTTCCGTATACACTCAACGGAAAAGAAATAACACTTGTCGCAAAAACGGCAGATTTTTCAAAACAAACGATCCGGCCGAACAGTTTCCGTGTTTCCGGAATTGAGATAAACGGGGAAAATTTTTCCGGAAACGCAAAAGTTTACTGCGGAATGAAAGATCCCCCTCCTCCGTATTCCAAAGTAAAAATAAGAGGCAAAATCCGAATTTACGGGCAAAGAGGAATTATAAATAAATTAAACGGAATATCCTACGTCGTATATGCGGAAAGCGTGAAAATTTTAAAAGCGAACCCCGTATTGGAAAAATTTTCGGAAATGAGGAAAAGGATTGCGAAAAATACGTTACTATCTATGAAAAGCAGCGAAGCGATGCTTCTTTTATCCTCGGTTTCGGGAATTTCCGCAATGAATTACGAAGAGAAAAAGCCGTTTACCGAAACGGGAACCGCACATATATTTGCAGTATCGGGGCTTCATATGGGAATATTAGGGAAAAGCACGGAGAAATTGTTTTCGTTTGCGGGAGGTGCGGGTGGAGGCATAACAATCGGGATTTTATTTCTTTTTGTTTTGCTTGTGGGGTTTAGAGCGTCCGCGTTAAGGGCATTTCTTATGTTTTCAATTTCAGAGGCGGCAAAATTTACAGGTAGGGAACAAATCCCGATAAATACGTTATCTTTTGTCGCTCTTCTCATTCTTTTAGTAAACCCTTTGCTTCTGTTTTCGATAAGTTTTCAACTTTCGTTCCTTGCGATATTCGGATTGGTAATACTGTCACCGAAACTTTATGCACAAATGCCGGAGAAATTGGGATACAAAATGCTTTCGCAGGTTATCTCCGTACAACTCGTCCTGTACCCCGTAATCGCATACTATTTCCATATGTTTTCTCCGGTTTCGTTTTTCGCAAACCTTGTTGTTATACCGATTATGTATCTCGTTCTGCCCGTCGGGATAGTTCAAATATTGCTTTCCCTCATAGGGCTTGATGCCGCGAAGTTATTTGCCCCGGTGTCGAACTTCGTATTCGGAATGCTGAGCAAAATCGTGTCGCTATTTTCTAAAATTCCGCTTTCATCCGTTAATTTGCGGTTCAACCTTATTTTTATGATTATTTATATTTTAGCGCTTGTGTTTTTCACAGTTTCGCTTTCCAAAAGCAAGAAAGCAAGGTTAATCGGTGCTTCTTTGCTCGTAATGGCGCTCTTTCTCCCGATTCTTTTTCCAAGCGGGTTTTCGATAACTCCGCTCAACTTGAGAGGAGAAGACGGATTTTTGATAAGTAGGAATCGGGATGTGATTTATGTTACATCTCCCACGTTTTTGAAAAGCGAAGAAGCCGATGCGTATCAAATAAATAAAGTTCTTGCGGAAAACGGTGTAAACAAAGTTTCTCTTCTGATCTGCGACGCCCCGCTCGAGAGTAAAGAATCTTCCGCTCTTCGAATTTTGCCTTCCGAGTTCGAAGTTCCCGATATCATCCTTCCGTTTCCCGAAACGGAACTTTCGCACGCATTCGAAAAAACCGTTTCCGGAGTTTCAAATGTGCATTATGTAAACGATAAAAGCAAAATCTCTTTCGACGGAATCAAATTTTCGCTCGTTCGGTGCGGTGAAAAATATGCGATTCTCGTAAGAGAAAATGGGAATACATATCTTCTTGTGGGAAAAGGATGCGGCGATTTGAGTGATTTACCTTATGCGGATTTTGTTTACATTCCGGAGAATGCGAATATAAAAAATATTCCGTTTGGTAAAGTTATCTCTTATTAGTATTATTAATTTTAAGGAGCGGATAATATGAAAAAACTTGTTTTAATAGACGGAAGCAGTATTCTTTACAGGGCTTTTTTTGCGCTGCCCCATTTTGTAACGAAAAACGGCGAACCTACAGGGGCATTATACGGATTTTTAAGAATGCTCCTTCACGTTTTGAAAGAGGAAAAACCGGATTACCTGATCATTGCATTCGACAAAAAAGCGCCCACGATAAGGCATGAAATCTTTGCCGATTACAAAGCGCAGCGCCCGAAAATGCCCGACGAACTTTCCGCACAATTCGAAACGATACATGAAATTTTATCGGCATTCAAAATTCCCGTGTTAGAAAAAGAAGGATACGAAGCGGATGACGTTATTGCAACAGTTGCCAAAAAAGCGGAAGAAAAAGGGATTGAAACGGTTGTGATAAGCGGCGATATGGACCTTACCCAACTTATAAAAGACAAAATACGCGTAAAACTTACAAGAAAAGGTGTAACGAAATTAGAAGAATACACGCGCGAGAAACTGAAAAAAGATTTGGGCATATATCCTGAGCAGATACCGGATTATAAAGCGCTAAGAGGCGACCCTTCGGACAATATCAAGGGAGTTAGAGGGATAGGCCCCAAAACCGCGGCGAAACTTCTTGAAAAATACGGAACTGTTGAAGAACTCGTAAAGAAAGAAAAGTCCGGCAAGATTTCCGAAAACAAAGATCTTATTTTGGAAAACAAAAAACTGTGCACTCTGTATTACGACGCTCCTGTGGAAATAGATTTCGAAGAAGCGAAATTCGGAGATTTTGACAAGAAAAAAGTAAAAAGTATTTTGGAAAGATTTGAATTCAAGAGTTTGATACGGGAATTAGGGCTGAACGAAAACTCCGTAAGCGAAGCAAAAACCGACGATAGAATAGCGGTAATTGTGCGCTCGGAAAAAGGAAAAATCCTCGAATTTGCAATTGCTAACAGAGAAAAATCGGAGCAGTTTGCAATAGGCGAGGAACTTTTTTTAAACACCGAGGCACTCGACACGCTCAAAAGAATCCTTGCAAATGAAAATAAAAAAGAAGTGTTCGACTTGAAAACACTTCATAAAATATCGAGACTGTACGGAATGCCTATGAAAAACATCGACCTCGATGTATCTCTCGCAGGTTATCTGATAAATCCGGATATGAAAAATTTCAAAGTGGAAACAATGGCGGACGAATTCGGGCTGAACTGCAAAACGGAAAGTTTGAAAGAAAAAGCGAATTGCATACTGAAAATATCGTATGCGGAAAATGAAAAACTTTCCGAAGAAAACCTGTTCCCTTTGTATGAAGAAATCGAAAAGCCGCTTGCCGAAGTGCTGGCGGATATGGAACTCACCGGCATAAAAATAAACGTTCCGTATTTCAAAAAACTCAAAGAGGAAATAGAGGAAGAACTCGAAAAATTGGAAAGCAAGATATTTGACCTTGCCGGCATATCGTTCAACATACTTTCATCGCGTCAACTTGCGTCGATACTCTTCGAAGGGCTCGGACTGACGCCCACGAAACGCGGGAAAACAGGATTTTCAACGAGCAGTGCGGTGCTGAGCGAACTTGCAGACGAACACCCCATTGTCCCCCTTGTTTTGCAGTACAGACATCTTGCAAAACTCAAATCTTCCTACATAGAATCCCTTCCCAAGCTTGTTTCCAAAGACGATTCTAAACTTCACACCACATTCCACCAGCTCGGAACAATCACGGGAAGGTTGAGGAGCTCCAACCCTAATCTGCAGAATATTCCGGCGCGAACCGAATGGGGAGAAAAAATTCGGGCAGGATTTGTTGCAACAGATGAAAACTACGTTTTGATAAGCTCGGATTACTCTCAGATAGAGTTGAGGGTGCTTGCACACCTATCCGGAGACAAGAATCTAATTGATGCGTTTTTGAATAACATAGACATACACACGAGAACCGCAGCGCTCGTTTTCGGAGTGAAAGAAGAAGATGTTACAAAAGAAATGAGAAGAAGCGCAAAAATCCTGAACTTCGGAATAATTTACGGAATGTCTCCCTACGGTGCGGCAAAGCAACTCGGGTGCAGCCCGGAAGAGGCAAAAGCGTATATAGATTCTTATTTCTCCCAGTTTCCCACGGTGCGCGATTTCATAGAAAGTCTTGTCGAACAGGCGAGAAAAACCGGAGAAACAAGGACGCTTTTAGGAAGAAGGCGAAGAATAACAGGCTTTGATTCAAACAATCAAAGAAAAAGAGAGGAAGCGAGGAGAGTGGCGATAAATACGCCAATTCAAGGAAGCGCGGCGGATATTATAAAAATCGCGATGGTGAAACTTTACGAAAAAATTAAGGGAACGGATACGCACCTTATCTTGCAAATCCACGATGAACTCGTTGTGGAAACCGTAAAAGACAAATTGGAAGAAATGCTGAAAACCGTAAAAACGGAAATGGAGAATGCTTACAAACTCATTGTTCCACTTAAGGTTAATATTGCTTACGGGCAAAATTTAAAGGAAGCGAAAGCATGAGAGTTATAGGACTTACTGGAAATATTGCCTCCGGAAAAAGCCTGATCTCGAAGTTTCTGAAATCACTCGGCGCCAAAGTCATCGATATGGACGAAATCGGAAAAGAGATTCAGGATAAAAACATCGGAAACGTGCTTGAAAAGATAAAGGGAATGTTCGGAGACAGGTTTGTGAAAAACGGGAAGATAGACAGGAGGCTTTTGGGGAATTACGTTTTTTCGAACAAAGAATCTCTAAATAAATTGAACTCGATTATGATTCCTCTTATGACAGAAAGGTTAAGAGAAATACTTTGCGAGGAAGAAAAAAAGGGAACAGAAATTGTCGTCATAGACGCCGCAATCCTATTCGAAGCAGGCTGGGACAAATTCGCGGATGAGGTATGGGTTGTTTACACACCGAAAGAAAAGCAGCTCCAAAGGCTTATGAAAAGAGAAAATATCTCAGAGGAAGAGGCAATGATAAGAATAAACGCCCAAATGGACATAAGAGAAAAAATGAAAAAAGCCACTTATGTGATAAACAATAGCGCGGATAAGGAGGCGGTGATAGATCAGGTTTTAAAATTATGGAACAGGATAAAGAATTCCACCTGAGTTTTTCGAGAATCGCAATTTACAACGAATGTCCGCTGAGATACAAATATATCTACGTGGACAAACTTCCGACCGAAGCAAGGAGTTATTTCAGTTTCGGAAACAGCATTCACAAAGTGCTCGAAAAGTTTTATCACCCGGAAGAAAATTTCAAAAGAAAAGACAAACCGCCGCTCGAATATCTTATGGAGCTTCTCGAAAAGCATTGGATTTCGGAAGGATACAAAACGGAAAATCAGGAAAAAAAGGCAAAGGAAGAGGCAAAAAAAATCCTTTTGAGGTATTACAGGGAAAACATATTCGGATTTAAGCCGGCATATATCGTTGAAAGATCGTTTTCGTTCGAATTGGATAAATTCAAAGTAATCGGACGGATAGACCGGATAGACAAAGTGGACGGGGGATACAAAATCATTGATTACAAAACAAGCAGATTACTCCCGAAATTTTTTCGCGAAATAGATTTGCTTCAGCCTGTCATCTACAAAGTTGCGGCGGAAAAAGCGCTGAGCCTTGAAAACACAAAAGAGATTTCGATGATATACGTGAGGTTTAACGAAGAAATAAAATTTAACATAGAAAAACGATTCATAGAAAAAGGACTTGAAAAAATAATCGGGACAGGAAACAAAATTTTAGACGAACAGTTCGATCCGCTGCCGAACGGAAGGTGTTCGACCTGTGAATTCCGAAACATTTGCCCGGCATTCAAAGAAAAATCCAAATAGCATAACCCAATTTTATAGTCCAAAATCCCTCTTCTATATAACTATGTCATTCCT
>JAGHAO010000141.1 GCA_021161495.1 Caldisericaceae bacterium
AGACCCACTTGGCGTAATGCGTGCCAAGGAAAAGAGCGCAAAAAACGTCTCGGGGAATAATGTGAAGGAATCATTTTATTTACTTTTGTTAGTTTTCAGTTTGTTTATTATAATATTGTCGTTATGGAGAAGGAGAGGGCAAAAATGAGAGATTCGCAAGGGGCGGAGATATAAATGCAGAAGGCTTATAGGCGAAGGCCGTTTATCCCCGTAAAATTGCCGCCGGATAAAATAAATTGGAGAGCCCTTATATCCGTTTTAGGAAAAGCACACGAAATGATCGGAAGATACGACGGCATCTTATAAAATCTTGTAAATCCGGAAATACTTCTTTCTCCTTTAATCACAAAAGAAGCCGTAATATCATCAAAGATTGAAGGAACCCAGGCATCTGTTGAGGATGTTTTGGAATCGGAAGCAGGCTTATTAAAAGATAAAGCACCGGAAGCATTGCGAAAGGATATTCGGGAAATCATTAATTACAGGGAGGCATTGTATTATGCCGAGTTTGCATTAAAATCAAGGCCTATCACATTGAGTCTTATAAAAGAAATGCATAAAATTCTTATGAGAAAAGTCCGTGGAAATAGTAAATCGCCTGGCAATTTCAGGACAACTCAAAATTGGATCGGGAACTTTGGGAGTCCAATCGAAGATGCACGCGTTATCCCTCCGAATCCTTTGATAGTTTCCGAATATATGGAAAACTTAAATGACTTCTTATATGAAAAATTTGATGATGAGATAGTAAGAACCGCAATAATACACGCACAATTTGAAATAATACATCCGTTTCTTGACGGAAACGGAAGAATAGGAAGACTATTAATCCCGCTTATTTTTTATTCTAAAAAGTTAATTAGCCGTCCCGCTTTTTATATAAGTGAATATTTCGAAACGAATCGAAAATTGTATTATGATAAACTTCTCGGAATCACCGATTCCGGTGACTGGCAATCATGGATAGAATATTTTATAACTGCTGTAAAAACACAAGCCGAAGTAAATATAAACAGAGCAGTTACAATAATAGATTTGTATAATAATCTTAAGGGTAAATTTGTCAATATCACCCATTCACAATTTGCAATACCTGTTCTTGATGCTTTTTTCCAAAAACCGTTAGTTACTTCTTCTGCAATATCAAAATTGGCAAACATAAATAACAGAGTTACACTAAATAAAGTTTTATCTGCGCTGGAAAATGGCGGCGTAATAGTTACGGTAAAAAAGGGAAAAGGAAGGGAGACTTCCGTGTATGCAATGCCCGAACTATTAAATATTGTAAAATGAGGTTTTCCTTGTCTATGTTAATCGCAATTAACACAAAATAATTTGCGTTAATTATTTTTTAGTTTAGTTAACACGAAGCAGAACCTAAAAGTCAGAGCGCGTATTTTTCTTTTACGCTAAATTTATTGCAGAGGATCTCTCTTGCATTTTTTAGTTGTTCTGCACTCGTTTCCGGGTTCCAAAGTAGTCATTCCGCGCTCCTTTCCTCGCCGAAGGCGAGCACTTGTTTCAGGATCTCGTCATTCGTCACTCTGAACTCGTTTCAGAGTCTATTCTTTTTCCGCTTTCGGAATGCACTTTGCTAAAGGAACAAAAACCGAGACCCTGAATAAAGACACTTCAGGGTGACAAAGTGTATTGGTCACTCTGAATTTGTTTCAGAGTCTCATATTTTTGTCTTTTCTTCTTTTTCATATTATACTTTAACGATATGAAGAGAAATAAGAGAAACGACAAAAAGCAATATTATGTTTATATCCTGACAAATAGGCATAATTCCGTTTTATATATAGGAATAACTAATAATTTAACAAGGAGATTATGGGAACACAAGAACAAATTCGTAGAAAGTTTTGCAAACAAATATAACGTCAATAAATTAGTTTGCTATGAAGTATTTTCCGATTTCTACAATGCAATTTCAAGGGAAAAGCAGCTAAAAAATTGGCATAGAGATTGGAAAGTAAGTCTTATAAATCAATTTAATCCCGATTGGAAAGACTTAAGCAAAGATTTATAGACCCTGAACAAAAACGTTTCAGGGTGACGAAAGAGAGAATAGGAGTTTTGAGGGAAATATATTCCCTTGATTTAGAGACCCTGAGTAAAAACGCCTCAGGGTGACAACTAAAAAGTCGTCCTGCACTCCTTTCCTCGCCGAAGGCGAGCACTTGTTTCAGGACCTCTGCCTTAACCGCTGAGATTCCGAATAAATACATTTCGGAATGACTGCAAAACCAAGACCCTTCGCAAAACACGCTCAGGGTGACAGGGGGACATCTCAGGGGTGACAGAAGTGGGGACACCTCAGGGTGACAAAAGCGGAGGAATACTTCAGGCGACAAAGGTTAACCTCGCATTATTACTTAATCCGAAAAATAATCAAATAAGAAAATATTGTCATTTTCTTTTGCGATCTGTATCATCTCCTTGCTAAAACCGGACTTGGAAAAGAAGCCGAAATATTTTTCTTTCGCCGTAACAAACTTTTCCGCTTTATCTTTTAATTCATTTAAAATTTTTGTGCCTAATTTTTTCCTGCGCCACTTACAC
>JAGHAO010000145.1 GCA_021161495.1 Caldisericaceae bacterium
AATAACAAAGAAACTCTTTATGTCGAACTTGCCTCTCTGATTCAAGAAAAAGAAAAACTTAAAGAGAAGATAAAAGAAAAGGAGAGGGAAATAGAAGATTTGCAAAGAGAACTCGAATTAAGAGAGAACCAAACAAGAAGGATACAGGAACTTGAAAAAGAGATATATTCCCTCAAAGAGGAAATTTTCAAAGAACGGCAGAAGAATGCCGAACTCAATGCATTGAGGGAATTCGTGTTTTCGCTTAAAACAGGCAAAGAAGAAAAGAAAACAGAAGAAATTGTTCCTATTGACGTTTCCGGTGTTTTTGTCGGCGGATTTGACGGACTATTTGCAAAATTGAAACCGTATTTACCTAACTTTGCATTTGTTTCCGGAGAAGTGAACAGGTTTGACGAAAACTTGCTCAAAAACCGTTCCATCGTTGTTATTTATCCTGAGGTAATGTCCCACGCACTTTATTATTTTACGATTGATAAAGCAAAGGAATACGGGACAAAGATTCTATTTGTTTCCGGAAGGAATATAGAAAAGATTATTAAAAACATAAAAGAGGCGGTAAAATGAAATTTGCCGATGCGGTGATAGTGATCGCTGCGGTCGCTGTCGGGATTATGAATGCAATAATAAAACTCTCCGCTGTAAGAGAAATAGAAAAAAAGAGAGGTGAGAAATGAACAATTTTGAATTTAAAACCCTGCTATTTATAGGAATAATCGTTGCCGTTATACTTGTGATAAAGTTTCTTTCGCCTTCAAAGGAAAACAAGCTTCCGTATGTTTTGAAAACTTCTTGGCTTACCAAAGGAGAGACGAAGATCCTCGAAGGAATTGCCGAGGCAGGATATTTTCCTTTTCCGAAGGTTCGGATACTTGATTTCGTCAGATACGAATACGGAAGAAAAATCCCGATTCAATATCTCTCCCAAGTTTCGTCAAGAAGCGTTGATTTTCTTGTGTGCGATACGGAAACCTTTTCACCTGTTGCTATTGTGATGTGCAGCCCGAATGATTTCGTCAAAAGGCTTTCCGGAAAACTCGGAATCCCGTTCATTGTTATCCGAAAGAACACTTCTCCGGAAGAGGTAAAGAGGATAGTACTTGCGGGAATTCAAGGAGAAAAAAATGAGTGATCTCGTCACAAAAGAGGAACTTGAAGGCGTAATCTCCGAAGTTCGCAAAGATATAAAGAAAATAGAAGGTAGAGTTGATGCTTTGGCATCTGTCCTTGCCTCGCCCGATATACTCCAAGTTGCGGAAAAGTTCCTCCAATTCGTGCTTAAAAATCCGGAACAGTTATCGGAAAAAGAGTTGAAGAAGATTGCAAGTAGCGCAATACGAATCGGAGAAACGGGGAAAAGAATTCAAAAGAAAATCAATTATTGAAAAGATTTGAGAAACTTATTGTTACTGTTTTATTGTAATCGTTCCATTGCACCGTTCCTCCTAATCCCTCTGTAACAAAACGTATCGGTACAAAAGTTCTCGAATTTATAATAACCGGCGCAACGTCCATTTTTATATATTTCACATAAGAGGAGCGTACGGTATAAACGGTTAATTTCGCCGTTTTCTTTCCTATCCAAAGTTGTAGTTTTTTATCCAACATGGTAATTGTAACCATTCTCTTATCGTTATCCCAATCAACTTTTGCTCCGAAAGCCTCGGATACAAAACGAATCGGGACTTCCGTACGCGAGAAAATAATCATGGGTGCGACATCCATGTGATAAATCATATCATCTATTAAAGCATCTTGATTCCCGATCTTAAGCATTAACTTTGGGACGTGATACACGAATCTAAGGCCGTATATCTTTCTGTATTGCGAAAAATTAAGCACATCCACCTTAATAAATACAGGTTCGTAACATTTATCTATGAAAAGCTTTATAAAAGGAGTGGTTTCGTCGGAAAGCATATGTGCATCAAGCCTACTTATAAATGGCGTTTTACTTGAACCTAAATAGAAATCAAAATAGAAGTTCACATCGCTATTAATCTCATCCGGAGTTTTTTCTATTGTAAGTGTGCCGCCCACGGGAAACCTAAACTCAAACCACGTAACACCCTCTCTTAAAGTTGTTGCCGTATAATCCCGTAATACGTCCTTTTTTACAACTATCGCATTTACTCGAGTACTGCCTACGGGAGAGTACGCTATGGTTTTATTAAATCTGAATGCAAAGAAAGAAATTGTAATTAAAATGAATGCAATAACTTTACGCCGACGCATAAAAACTCCTTATTATGGAATAACCTTTTGTAATAATTACATTTGCTATTCCTTTATACACGGCAAGATAACGAAACATATAAGAACGAGAGGCAATTTGTGAGTAAATCGGAGCAGCATACTGTTTAAGCAAAGCAACGGCTATCGCTAAAATAATGGAAGTTACAAGTAAATTCATCAGCCCTCCGGCAATTTTATTCCCTGTTGAATATTTAATTGTTCTGCTTCCTGAAGAAACCATATATGCTATACCTCTCGTAAGCCCGTAAGCTAACGAAAATACAAGGATAAACGCTATAATACCTGCAAGATGAACGGAACTGATATTATTTGGTAAATTCATTTTTTCCATGCCGAATAGCCGTATAACGGCAATCCTTATGGGTGCATAAAAAACCTTAGCAGCAAC
>JAGHAO010000007.1 GCA_021161495.1 Caldisericaceae bacterium
ACTACTTTATAATAAAGTTTTTCTGAGTTAGGATCCGGCGCAATACGTCCTTTGACACACATTATTTGCCTGCCAACCGGATTTGTTTTCCCAAACATTGCTTCGCTCATCTCATGTGTTAGTATAATTGCGTTATCAGAGTCATTGTTAAAATAATGGCCATACTCTAAGGGTAATCCCAATTCTTTAAGGAAGCCAGGTGGGACACTACTTGGCTGAACAAAAATTTTTTTAAAACTGAAAAATAGTGAAGGAGGAGGCAATAAAAATGCATCTTTTATGTAGGGCGATTTAATTAAATTATTGATATCGTCCTGGTTAAACATTTGGATTTTACTCCAGTCTAATGATTGGGGATATTCAAGAACCTTATTTGTGATAATAGATGCTAAATCTAACTCTTTAGCGTAGCCAAGAAGCATTGTCCTGGGATCCTGTGCAATATCGTCCGTAATTTTTCTTGAATATATTTCTAATGGAGTTTCTATTTCTATTTTAATAAACGGTAAGAATGGAAGATTATTTGTTTCTCTATTTAAGTCTCTTTTGCTTCCGTCAAGCACAGAGAAAGAGAAGCTCGATGCAAAAAAGAAAAAGACAAAAACCATAAACACAATAAGTATTCTCAACTTTCCAATTTTATGAAACATTGCTATCCTCCTTCACTCTAGCCGTGATTTATTATACCATCTTACTAAATTTAACAGAAATCACAGCAGCCAGTTCTGTCCATTACTACACATTGTTGAATAAACTGTCCATAACTTAGTATACCTTCCCATGCATGTCCGCCTCTTCCATGATAAGGTATAACGCAATCGCGGGCACTTCCTCCACAGTTGTAAGAAGGGCTAGGATCAAGAGTACATTTAGTGGCATATGCTACCGATTTTGTTGTGAGTAACAAAGGTGCCAAAAGTGTAACAATAATAAGAATGAGAGCGATACAAGTAACCATAAATTTAGACATGGCTTTTACCCTGTGTATTTTATAATAAATCCGATTTTCAAATTTTCTCAAAAATTGTTTTGCATTGCTTTGGGTATTTTTAAAAATCATTTTAGCAGGGTCACGCATATGAAATATAAAAACGATTCCGGAATTTTAATCGGCATTGCAACCGGCCTGTAAAAATATACTCTAATCTCCTTTATAAGAGTTCAGATCATTATTTCCGACATACGAATATTTTGAGTGGTTAAAGTGTGGCACGAAGATACCCAAGGAGAAAGCAAAGGATACGGCCCACCAATATTTACTCGGAATAAATTTGTAATTAATGCCGAAAATTAAGGCTGCCGAAATAACAGCTGATAAAATCAAAAGCAGTTTTTTGTTAGGATCCTTCGCTCTGCGAGCCAGCATAAAAAATAAACTACCTGAAAGGGATAATGCAGTGTCAGATAATATTATAACAAACATAATCCACCTCCTTGAGGAAAGTATACTACGAAATTTTAAAAATGAAAAAACTACGGGTTAAATTTTTGTTTAAAAATTTGCAAATACGGGATAACTCCGAGTACATTCGTTAAATAAAACAGAGATTGGATTACATAATCCACTTTTTAACATAATAAGTCCGAAAAAAAGGCATAAACGTCGGATTTTTCGGCATATACTCTTAGAAAGTCTTTAAAGGGTTAAATACGCGAAATTTTATTCGGGGGTATATTTATAACGAAATCATCGATTTTTGCTTCTAAAATGCAAATAAATGCTATGTTTTTTCTCAGTGTTTATCGGGTTTTCTTAGGGGTGGAACGAAAGAATGCGGGTTTGTTGATTTATAACCTGAAACTCATAATTGAAGAAACCCTTTATTTAGGCCAAACTCAATTTTCCGATTTTTCGAAGGCAAAAGTGAAATTTCAAAAAATATCCCGCAAACCGCATAACTTCGTAAAGAGCGTCTATTCATCATGCTTTCCTCCAAAATGTCCGGTTCGTACCTGGTACTGAGCGGACATTTTTGTCTCGTCGCCCTGAGGTGTATTTACTCAAGGTCTTCAATTCGAGGGAACACATTTCCCTCGAAACTTCTATTGAAAGACGAGGTCCTGAAATAAATGCTCGCCTTCGGTGAGGAAAGGAGTGCAGGATGAGTTTTTGTTATCGTCCTGAAATGTCCCCCCTCCTGTCACCCTGAGATGTCGTAACTCAGGGTCTCGTTTTTTAGTTCCTTTGTCGGAGTATACTTCCAAAGCAACAAATACGAGATTCTTCGTCACTCACTTCGTTCGTTCCTCGAGAATGACAGGATACAAAACAAGATCCTGAAACAAGTGCAGGGTGACGACTTTGAGGTCCTGAAATGAGTGCTCGCCTTCGGCGAAGAAAGAATAGACTCTGAAACAATCCTGAAATAAATTCAGGACATGGTTCAAAGTGACAAATACGAGATCCTGAAATAAATTCAGAGTGGCAAAATGAAGATTTGAAACAAGGTCGGGTTATTATGGGAATTATTACTTTTGGCAGTTCGGACAGTAAAAAGACATACGGCCGTTTATTTTGACGGATTCAATGGAACCTTTGCATCTCATACAGGGCTTACCGGCGCGTTTATGCACTTTGAAGTGTTTGTGATACTCTCCTTTTTTGCCGTTTAGGTGGACAAATGTGAGTTCACTCGCTCCTCCGAAACTTTCCGCTTCCTTGAATATCTTTTTCATAGATGCCAAAATTTTCTCGGCTTCTTCCTGCGTAATGTCTCCGCATTTCCTCAAAGGAGAAATACCTGCTTCGAACAGGATTTCATCGGAATACGCATTTCCTATGCCGGAGATTATTGACTGATCCATTAAGACTTGCTTCACTTTTTTCTTTTTATTTTTCTCGAATATTTTTAGAAGTTTCTCCGCGGTAAGTTCCGAACTCATCGCATCTATTCCTAATTTCTTCAAAGAAGGATCGTTAAATACGTCGCTACTTTTCAAAACTTTTACAAAACCGCCGCGCATAATTCCGTTTATCGATAGGCACGTTCCGTCCTCAAACAAAAATCCGACCTGCACTTTTTTGGTATCGCACCCTTCGGTGAGTTTCATAAAACCGGTAAGCAAAAAATGTATGGCAACGGATACTCCTTCGGAAAGGTCGATAATGAGGACTTTACCTTTTCTTCTTGCACCGACAATTTCCTTACCTTTTACGAGCGAGGAAAATTCATCCTCGCTCGTGTTCAAAAGGGTTTCTTTGTTTATTACGACTTCTTTTATTTTCTTGCCTTTGAGAAGATTCGATATTTCTTTTCTTAAAATCTCTATCTCGACTATTTCAGGCATAATTTTTAACGATTGGAAAAGTTCCTGAAAATATCCTTTCCCGCATACCTTGCAGCGGTGCCGAGTTCTTCTTCAATTCTCATAAGTTGGTTGTATTTTTCGACGCGTTCAATCCTTGCCGGCGCCCCGCTCTTAATCTGCCCGATGTTCATACCTACGACAAAGTCGGAGATGAATGTATCCGCGGTTTCCCCGGACCTGTGCGACACAACCTGAGTAAAGCCTGCACTCTTTGCAAGGTTTATGGTTTCCATCGTTTCCGTTAATGTCCCTATCTGGTTGAGTTTTATAAGGATGGAATTGGAGGCTTTCAGTTCGATTCCTCTTTGAAGGCGTTTGATATTGGTGACGTAAATATCATCGCCTACGAGCTGAATTTTTTTGCCGAGCCTTTCTTCCAGTTTCACCCATCCGTCCCAGTCTTCTTCGAAAAGTCCGTCTTCAATGGAAATCATCGGGTATTTTTCAACGAGCATTTCGTAGTAATCAATCATCTCTTCCGAAGTTCTTTCTTTTCCTTCGAATACGTATTTTTTCTTTTCTTCATCATAGAAATAAGAAGGAGCTGCATCAATTCCGACGTAAACATCTTCTTTCGGTTTGTATCCCGCTTCTTCTATCGCCCTTACGATATATTTAATTGCGTCTTCGCTCGTTTTCAGGTGAGGCGCAAACCCTCCTTCGTCTCCCACGCTCACGACAAATCCGTCTTTCTTTAACAGGTTTTTAAGCGTGTGGTAAATTTCCGCACCGTATCTCAGTGCTTCCCTGAAACTCGGGGCGCCCGCAGGGATAAGCAAGAATTCCTGAATATCAATCCCTGAGTCGGAGTGTTTCCCTCCGTTCAAAACATTGAACTGCGGAACGGGAAGCAGAGTTCCGTTAATCCCGCCGATGTATCTGTAAAGAGGAATTCCGTATTCTTCTGCTGTGGCACGTGCAACTGCAAGAGATACGCCCAAGATCGCATTTGCACCTAATTTGGATTTGTTCGGCGTTCCGTCGAGTTCGATCATTGCCTCGTCAATTGCCGCCTGGTCTTCGGAAAGCATCCCCACAATTTTCTCCGCAATCGGGCCGTTTACATTTTCAACAGCCTTTAAAACGCCTTTTCCGCCGAAACGGGATTTGTCGCCGTCTCTCAGTTCAACCGCTTCGTGCTCGCCGGTCGATGCGCCGGAAGGAACGTCAGCCCTTGCCGTTATGCCGCTTTCGAGGGTAACTTCCACTTCAACGGTGGGGTTTCCTCTGGAATCGAGAATTTCTCTTCCTTGAATCGCTATTATTTCACTCATAATTACCTCCTATAGATTAAATTTCTTTTCATTGCAACCAAATTATTATAGCATTTTTTGGCAAATTTTTAACCGCTTTCCGAGATTTACGTGATTTCTTTCCTGTCTTTAAGAGCCATTGTGAGTGTAACGGAATCGACGAAATCTATTTCCGTGCCTTTCGGCAAACCTGTTGCAATGCGGGTGATTTTTATGCCGTATGGTTTCAAAAGTTTCGTAATGTATAAACTCGTGATGTCTCCGTTAAAATTCGGGTTCATTGCCAGAATTACTTCTTTAACATTGCCTTTTGCTACTCTTTCCACAAGTTCTTTAATTCTCAAATCTTCGACGGAAACATGGTTCATCGGGTCAATCCTTCCGTGTAGCACGTGATAAACGCCTTTGTATTCTCCGCTTTTTTCAATTGCATACAGGTCCCGCACTTCCTCCACCACGCAAACAATTGAGTGGTCCCTTTCCGAATCCGCACATATGTCGCATATCTCTTTGTCTGTAAGGTTAAAACAAATCGGGCACAGATGCAAATTTTCTTTTGCCTCGTTAATTGCGGAAACAAGCCTATCCACCCGGCTTTTCTCCATAGAAACAATGTGCAGAGCAATTCGCTCCGCACTTTTAGGCCCTATGCCGGGCAGTTTTTGGATTTCCTCTATAAGACGCTCGACTTTTTTCGGGAAACCGCTCATTTAATTCGGGAATCCCAACCCGGGAATGCCGCCCAACCCTCCTATTTCCGCAAATTTTTCCTGTGCGATTTTTTTCGCTTTGTCCTGCGCTTCTCTTATCGCCGCAACAATCATATCTTCAAGCATTTCTTTCTCATCTTTGTCGATTACATCCTCATCGATTTCCACGGAAATAACGTCCAGTTTTCCGGAAACAACCGCTTTAACGGCGCCTCCGCCTGCAAATCCCTCGACTCTTGTTTCTGCCAATTCCTTTTCTATTTCTTCCATTTTTTTCTGAAGTTCCTGCGCTTTTCTCATTAAATCGTTAAGATTTCTCATTCTTGTTACCCTCCTCGTTAACATTTTTAATGCTTGCTATATTTCCGTCAAACAGCGTCAAAATTTTCTTTATCTCGTTATTTTCCTTCAATTTTTTGATTTCTTCTTCATTATCTTCTTTTTCCTTTTCTTCTTCTTGCTTTCCTATGTATCTTACGGAAAATTTCCTTTTAGTTACCGTTTCAATCGCTTTACGCAGAGTGTTGATGTTTTCTTCCGTTTTAAGGATATCCACATAGAATTTTTTCTCGGCAATAAGGGAGATAACATCTCCGTTCAATTCAACGGGATGCACCCTTTCCAGTATTGCATGGAGCGGTTTATTAACTTTTCGTACCTCTTCGAGGATATTCTTCCACTGTGCCTTTATAAATTCAAACCCTTCGGTGGGAATTTCTTTACTGCTTTCCGATACTTGCTCCGCCGCTTTTTCAGGAGGTGCTTTACTCGGAGCGGATACACTCTCGGAACCCTCTTCTTTTGCGGGGAGTTTCTTTTCTTTCGGCTTTTCTTCCCTCTCCGATAAGTGTGTTTCTTCTTCATATTTTTTGCCTAAAGACGAAATATCCATACATTGAAGAGCGGTTAATTCAACGGCAAAAAACGGGTCCGGAAAGAACCGCATACTATTAGTAAGATCTGCAAACTTCCATGAAATATCGGTAAGCCTTCCGACTGATACGAACTTCGCCTGTTCCCTTAAAAGCTTTGCCGTTTCTTCGCCTATCTCTTCCTTTACGGAGTCGAAACCTAAAATTTTCAGATTTATAAGTTCTTGTAAATACGAGAGAAATTCGTTAACAAAAATTTTACTGTCTTTTCCGCTTTCTTCAATGTTTCTTATAATTCTTATGGCTCTCTGCGCATTTTTTTCAATAATTGCTTTGAGGAATTCGTAAAGAACTTCCTCTCGAGGCATCCCGAGCAGGGAACGAACATTCTCTTCGGTAATTTCATCAAACATTGTTGCCGCTTGATCCAATAAACTCAATGCATTACGCAACGAACCCGTAGAGAAACGCGCAATGAGCATAGCAGCGGCATCCTCGATCTTAAAGTTTTCTTTTTCCGCGACTTCTTTCATCTTCCCGAAGATACCTTTAAGAGTAATCCTCTTAAAATAAAACCGTTCGCATCTCGAAAGGATCGTTGCAGGGATTTTTTCAGGCTCTGTCGTCGCAAGGATAAAAACGACGTTTTCCGGCGGTTCTTCAAGTGTTTTAAGCAGAGCGTTGAATGCCTGCATCGTAAGCATATGCGCTTCGTCTATTATGTAAACTTTATACTGTGCAGAAACCGGTGCGTATTTCACTTTTTCCTTTAGATCCCTTATTTCGTCGATTCCTCTGTTTGATGCAGCATCGATTTCTATTACGTCAAGGTTTGTTCCGTTTGTTATTGAGAGGCACTGTTCGCACTTCATACAGGGATGCGGAGTTGGGCCGTTTTCACAGTTCAGGCCCTTTGCAAAAATTCTTGCAATAGAAGTCTTACCGGTGCCTTTCGGGCCGGCGAACAGATATGCGTGAGCAATTTTTTTCTGCTTCAGCGCTTCCTGAAGAATTTTAACAACTGTGTCTTGCTCTACTACATCTTCGAAAACCTGGGGCCTGTATTTTCTATACAACGCAATATATTTCATATCACCATTATAATTCAAACGGAAGAATCTTCAAAAATTCTTTTTCAGTTCGAATTTTCCGATTCCGAAGGGTTTACGTAAACAACCTGAGTGGGATAGGCAAACTCAATTCCCTCTTTTGAAAATTTTTCCACGAGTTGCAGGTTTATTGCCTGTTGAATATTCATATAATGCAAATAATCGCTGTCGTTTACGTAGTAAACCGTTTCAAAATCCAAACTAAAATCTCCGAAATTAATAAAATGGCATCTATCGAACCGTGCCCCTTCGATCTCCTCTATGATTTCTTTCACAATCTCGGGGATTTTTTTCAATTTTTCGAGGGGAGTTTCGTAAACAACGCCGATCTTAAACACAACCCTTCTTTCTTTCATTCTCTTATAATTCTGCACTTTTTCGCCCAAAAGGTTCGAATTGGACACGATAATCTGTTCTCCGCTCAAACTTCGAATTCTTGTGGATTTCAGGCCTATAAATTCGACAGTGCCCGCAAAATCCCCGAACACGATAAAATCCCCTTCCTCGAACGGCTTATCGAATATAATAACAAAGTAATTAAACAGGTCTTCGAGTATTTTTTGTGCGGCAAGCGCAACGGCAACACCGCTTATGCCGAGCCCGGTTATCAGTGCCGTTACATTAAGCCCGAGATTTGATAGGAGGAGGACGACTCCGAACGAATAAATAACAACTTTGAGAATTTTGTTCAAACTCTTGAGCGACCTTGCTTTGGGGCCGGAAGTTCCCCTCTTTATATAAAGTTCGGTAAACCAATCCGTAACCTTTATGAGGATATAAACGACGTAAACGGAAGCGATAACTTTGAAAGATACATTCAAAAGGTTCAGATACTTGGGATTGTTCGTGATGTATTTTATCTGATAAAGACTTGCATAAACAGTAACAATATACAAAAACGGCACGGATTTTTTAGTTACGAATACAACGAGATCGTCTATTTTCGTTTTTGTTTTTTGGGCGAAGCCTCCGAATTTTTTCACGATAAATATTTCGATGAGTTTTATTGCCACAACCCCTATGATAAAGATAAGAAGCCCTTTCCATATATCATTCGTGCTTTTCGTGTAAGAATTGTAACCACCGATAAATAATACGGCAAGCAACACACTAACGAAAATAATCCACCTGAGCGTTACTATTTTCAATTTCTTCTTATCCATTTCTTTTCACCTCCACTTAAACATTTATGTGGAATATGCTTCTTGCAACAGTGCCTATAAGGAAAGAGACTGCGGCGACGGAACCCGTAATTAACGCCATTTCAAGAAAAATCTTTCCGAAGGCTTTATCCTGAATGACGGATTCAAAAACAGAAAAGAACAATATTACAAATACTCCCATCGCCAAGGAGAGCAAGAACGCAAAGTAAAAATTTCTCAGTAGAAAATAAGGGAAAACAAGTAAAAACACGACGATAAGATAGGCAACGAACGTGTAAAAAGAAGCGCGGACAGGATTTTTAACGTTTTTTTCCGCTTTCTGTGAGAGATATTCGGATGCAGCCATTGAAAGAGATGCGGCGGATCCGGTAATAAGCCCCGCAACCCCTATCGTAACGGAATTTCTCAAAGCGAAAGTAAGGCCTGCAAGAGTGCCTGTAATTTCAACAAGTGCATCGTTTAGCCCTAAAACTATGGAACTCATATACCCCAATTTTTCCTCCTCTATCATATTAACGAGTAGGTTTTCATGTTCCGTTTCGTCTTTTGCAATATCGTAAGCGACAGGAAAAGCATCGGAGATCTCCTTGTATGCCTCTTCCGCACTTTCCTCTCCGTTTTCCATAAGTTTTACGGCAAAAGTAATCCCGAAAATGTAAGAAAGAAAAACATATTTGAAAATTTTGAATCTGTTTTCCCTGACATCTTTTCCTGTAATTTTCTTCCACAAAATATAATGCTTCATTTCCTCCGCGCCTATACGCCTCAGGATTTCCCTGTTTTTGCCTTTGGCTCTTTCGGAAAGAATTGAATAAATTTTATGCTCGGTTATTTCGTTTATCTGAAATTTTAAAATTTTTTCGAGCATTTTTTCGTCTGTTTTTCTTTCCATACGGTCCCTCCGTTTCAATTATACGAATAAAACTCTTTTATAAAAACTATTTTCAAAGGAAAAATTTTCTGATATTATATTTTTGAAATGAAAAAAGAAATTCTGAGAACACAAAACGAACTCGAAACGCTGAAAGCTGCGGAGGAATTTACAAGAAAAATTC
>JAGHAO010000100.1 GCA_021161495.1 Caldisericaceae bacterium
ATAGAAAAAAGAGAAGTCAATCTTTGTTGGCCATCAATTACCAAAAATCCTGGGTCTTGTTTATTATCAATGTTTATCTTTCTATATTCTCCCGGCTTTGTAATTTCCCATAAGATTATTAAACCTACCGGAAGACCTTTGTAAAGTGAATCCATCAAATCCCTAACTTTTGTTAAATCCCATACAAATGGCCTTTGCAGGTCGGGAAGGGCAATTCCCCCAGTATCTATATCGTTTATTAAATTTGCCAGAGGGTAAGTTTTAGGGTTAAATACAACATTATTTTTCATCTATCGTCTCCTTAATGAGTGTGTAAGCAGAAAAATTTTTTATGCTTCTGTCGTTACAGTACTGAATCTTTTTGAAGAAAATGAACTTATTTGTTTCCATACGGCTATAAGCCCCCTGCTTCTCTGTCGTTTTTATGTTTGTGTTTTGTATACTTTCCCTCACAATTTAATTGCATATTGAAGTTTACAACGAAAAGGCAAAAAATCAAATACGATTTTTGGCTGCAATTTTACAAGTTTTCTCTTTAAATTTACTTTCGGTATAGTGTCAAACAAAAAAGCCCGTGGCGTAAGCCACGGGCAACAAATCGAACTATTTTCCCATCGGCATTTTTATGCCGTTCTTTTTGGCAAAGTTCTGCGCGATTTCATAACCTGCATCCGCATGCCTCACAACACCGAGCCCCGGATCCGCGGTGAGAACCCTTTCGAGCCTCTTTGCTGCATCGTCCGTTCCGTCTGCAACGATTACCATTCCCGCATGCAGCGAGTATCCGATTCCCACTCCGCCTCCGTGGTGGAAAGAAACCCACGTTGCCCCGTTTGCCACGTTGAGCATTGCGTTCAGCACGGGCCAATCGCCGATTGCATCGGAGCCGTCTTTCATTTTTTCCGTCTCCCTGTTAGGCGATGCGACGGAACCGGTGTCGTGGTGGTCACGCCCGATTACAATCGGCGCTTTGATTTTTCCTTTCTTCACAAGGTCGTTTATGATTGCGCCGAAGCGCGCCCTTTCACCGTATCCGAGCCAACAAATGCGGGCGGGAAGTCCCTGGAATTTCACCTTTTCGTGGGCAAGTTCAATCCAGTTTACGAGGTGCTTATCATATGCAAATTCTTTTTTCACCACTTCGTCCGTCACGTATATGTCTTCCGGGTCTCCGGAAAGCGCAACCCACCTGAAAGGCCCTTTGCCTTCCGAGAAAAGGTCTCTTATATATGCGGGCACGTATCCGGGCACCTCAAACGCGTCTTTGTATCCTGCGGCGGACGTTTGCCCCCTTATATTGTTTCCGTAAACGAACGTGACAACGCCCTTCCTCTTATATTCCACCATCGCTTCCATATGCTTTATCATCGATTCCAGCGCTTTCTTTTTGAACTCTTCAGGTTTCTCCTCTCTGAGTTTCCTTGCCTCTTCGAGCGTCATTCCGTTGGGGTAATACGTCATCGGGTCGTGTGCGGATGTTTGATCCGTTACAATGTCGGGCATAAAGCCCCTTCTCAAAAGTTCGGGGAATATATCCGCAGCATTCCCCAAAACTCCTATTGAAAGCGGTTCCTTCTTCTTTTTTGCATCTTCCGCCATTTCAAGCGCTTTGTCCAAGTTGTCCGTCCACGTGTCCAAATATTTTGTTTCTATTCTTCTCTTTATCCTTTCCGGGTCGATTTCAACAACAAGTGCAACACCGTGAAGCATCGTTACGGCAAGAGGCTGTGCGCCTCCCATTTCGCCGAGCCCTGCCGTGAGAAGAATTCTTCCTCTCAAATCATCGCTTCCGAATGCTTTTTTCGCCGCCGCCGCGTATGTTTCGTAATCTCCCTGCAAGATTCCCTGCGTTCCTATGTAAATCCAGCTTCCCGCCGTCATCTGGCCATACATTGTAAGTCCCATCGCTTCCAATTTGTGGAAGTAATCCCAATTCGCCCAATGCGGAACGATCACGGAGTTGGAAATAAGCACGCGCGGTGCGTATTCGTGCGTTTTAAAAACCGCAACGGGTTTTCCCGACTGCACGACAAGCGTCTCGTCATTCTCCAATTCCTGCAAAGTTTTTACGATTGCATCGAACGACTCCCAATTTCTCGCCGCTTTTCCCGAACCTCCGTAAACAATGAGGTGCTCCGGGTCTCCTGCAACCTCCGGGTCGAGGTTGTTCATCAGCATCCTCATTGCGGCTTCCTGCCCCCAACCTTTGCAGTGAAGTTCCGTGCCTCTCGGCGCTCTGATAACTCTTTTCATCTGATTACGCCTCCTTATCGAACGTTTATTTTTATTTCGAATTTTTTACTTTCGGGTGTCACGCCTTCCCAATTCCGCTTATATATCAAAACAAGCATTCCTTCACCGCTCTTTACGGCTTTGAACGTAAATTTCGTTGTCCCTCCCGCACCGACAATGTTTTTGTCCGTCTTGGAACTCACATAAGTTTTTGCGCCGGCAGGCTCCAGATTTTCCGGAAGTTTCTCTATATACCAATCAAAACCTGTCGTGGGGTTAGAAGGAAGTTCTATTGCAATCTCGGTACCTTTTTCAACGGTAATTTCTTTTCCGTTATCCTGCTCTGTGAGCGTCATTGGTTTCGGGGTGCAGGAAAGCAGAAAAATCCCCGCCAATAGAATAATCGCCAAAATGCTTTTTTTATCCACATTTCACCCCCTGTGCTTTTTCTCATTATACTACACATTTGCAGGCGTGAAAATCGCGAATGCGGTTTGCGGAAAAAGAGAAAGGGCTGCGAAAAAGGAGGAGGAAAACGCAGCCCCTGATTGATCTGATTAATGAATGTGTGAGGGGTGATTTTTTTGATTCACCATTAGTATATATACTTTGAAATGTGAATAAAATGTGAAATCAAATATAAAATTTTCGGAATTGTAATTTATATAGAAGCATTGTATAATTGTTCCGAGAGAGGAAGGTAAAATCATGGAAGAAAAAGAAGAAACCGTTAAAGGGATTATTGAGTCTTACAAAGAACTTCTTTCAAAAAAGTTCGGCATTAAAGAAACACCTCTTGCAAATGATGAAGGAAAAATCATTCTTGCGGGCAGGAGATGGATTTTAATGGACGTCACTTATTTCCCGGCATTTATGGTAAAAGTTACGGAAGAGGTTGTGGGGCCCATTGCAAAAGAGTTCATTTACTGGTTCGGGTACGCATACGGGGAAAAAGTTGCAGAGAGATATATAGAAGCGGGGATTCCCAAAGAGAATGTCTTGCCGATTGTGCTTGCTTTCGGTGCTGTTTACGCCGGTTGGAGCGTGAATAAAATCGAAGAATTTGATTACGAAAAACCGTATTTACGAACGCTCACATTCAATGATTTCGAAACGGAAAGCGCAAAAGCCGTAGGAAAAGACAGCGATTTGAAATTTTCCACCGGTGTCGTTGCTGGAATATTTCATAAATTAACCGGCGTAAAGCCACAGATTACGAAAAAACGGTTAAAAGACGGTTCGCTCATAGTGGAGTATTTTTCAAGAGATTAAAAAAGGCGCCGAAAGGCGCCTTTTCATTATTTATTTTACGAAACCTGCAAGGCCTTCTTCCGCCGGCGGGTTTGCTTTTTCCGCACCTTCCAGAATCAGAAGCCCTGCCGTTGTCACGGAGTTTTTGCCGACAAATCCCGCAACTCTTGCGACTTTCAATGCGTCTTCGAACGCCTCGTTGCTTAATCCGCTGAGTTTCAGCGCTTCTTTTATATTCTTGGGTAAAACTCTCACTTTCTTTTCTTTCACATAAAGAGTTCCCACTTTTTTCAATGCTTCAAGCACCCTGTAAATAACGGGCGTAATCGGATTGCCCAACCCTTCGGGGGCACCGGCAAGCGCTTTGTCAAATTTTTCCCCCGCTTCGGTTTCCACGATATTTCCGTCGGGCAGAATCTCAATTAAATGCCTTGCTTCGAGTTTTTCAAGCGCCCATCTCACACGCTCTCTGCTTTCGTTTCTCTTTTCCATTGCCGCGTAAATTTCTTCTTCCGTAATTCCCCTTGCGGGTATCGTGTGGAAAACTTCCAGTTCGAATTTCGTAACGTGCGGCCTTCTTCTTATCGTTTCGGAAAGTTCCGCATAAAGGTACCCGCTCTTTGTGGGTTCCGCCGTTCCGATGAGATTTGCCTCTTTTGCCTGTTCGAACCAGTTTGTCGCAGGCGCGGAGAACATCTTCCTCGTCATCGTTATCGCTTTTACTGCGGTTGAAGAAATGTCTCTTTTATTCTCTTTCTGATCTTCCAAAATCTTTTTGCCCGTTTCCGTGAGGACGAATATTTCTCTGCCGGTCCTTTCATCTTTCGCGCTTTGTATCATATCAAACGATTCGAGGCTGTAAAGCGCTTCCCTGAGGAAGAAATTATCGTCATACCATTTTGCAAGGTCTTTTGCTTCCGAGAACGCCTCCGCGATTTTTCGGAACTTCTCCGGTATTTCTTTTATCTTCCTTCCGTATTTGTCAAGGAGTTTTTTGTATTCCTTAACCTTTCTGTCAATCATTTCTCTTCTGATGTTTTCAAACGTGGGAAGTTCGTTTTCATTCTTAACCTGTTCGTATTTTTCGGAAAGCATCTGTATCGTTTGCAAAACTTCCGCTTCTTCCGCTTCTATTGCAATTGTCCACACTTCTTTCCTCGGGCCGTCATGCCAGATTCGAAATGCTTCGAGCGCCCACTCTCCCGCAGGCAGTATGTTACCTTCGCTGTCCGCATAGGCAAGAGACTGCAATTCGGCAAGTGCTTCTTCGGATAGGTCTTCTCCATCGGTAAGGTGCGCAACGTTCCACATAATCTCTTCGGAGAAAACGGTTCCTTCTCCGAACCCACCCGTTTCAAGCGCGTGCTTTACGGCCTGGCCAAGTGCGGTGAACGCGACGATATCGGAATTCGGAATGCTGTATGCGATAAGCCTCATCGCTTCAAGCAGATGCTCTTCGTGGGAGCCGAGAGGGAGCATGCTTGACTGGGCGGGGCCCATCGGCGATTTCCTTATGAATTCGGCAAGCTCCGAATCAATTATCAGCCTGGGGCGGGCGTTTTGATATATTTCCAAGATCCCTTGCCCTGCTTCGCTTAAAATAACTTGTTCTCTTTTCTTGTCTCTGTCGTAAATTCTCAATGCGAGCCCTCTCGAAATTAACGCGTCTTCCGTTTCGGGGCCCACATGCCCTGCACGGTTTGCCGCATCGAGCATTGCAATGATTTCGCTTCCGATCCATCTGAAATCGTCGTCCCATTTTTCAGGTTCGTCCAATCCGACGCTTTTAAGAATTATAGTGTTTGAAGAAGTGTCATTCTCGTTTTCGGAATAAGGCACAGGGCCTTGCCTGTAAAGTTCTTCGAGAATTTTCGCAACTTCGGTTCCAGTATACGTAAGTACCCACCTTACCGGTGTTTGCTGCCTTACGAGTTCCGCACGCTCGAGTTCGAGCATAACAGGCGTATCCTTTTCGGAAAGTTCGGTGTAAGGTTTGTTTTCGTTTTGCTCTTTCAAAAGTTTTTTCAATAAAACAGCGTGTTCTTTTCTTATAATCATACTCTCACCCCCTTTATTTTATCGCAGAAAGAAGTTTGTCGATTCTCTCGGCGATTTCGTTGTCGAAAAGATAAATCGTCGGGACAAGATAGGTGATGATGTATCTGTCGTCCCCATCTTTGTTTTTTCCGAAATATGCGAGCGTAAACCTGCCTGTTTTCGTTCTTTTGCGGATAATATCCCACGCTTCGCGCATCACCCTGCGCATTTTATTGGGCAGTTCTTCGAAATCCACTGCACGCCCCTGATCTCCTCTTTTGCTGATAAACTCCGTCGTGAGCCCGCAAGCGTGGAAAGATTCGAGAAGTTTTCCGTAACCTCTTTTCTTGAAATAAACGAGGAGCAAGTCCGCCGCAGGCAAGGTGAAAAGCAAAGTTTCCTCACCCGTTTCCGACCTGTAATAGGTACGGATAACTCCTCTTCTTTCTTCGAGGCTTACCCTTATTATAAGTTTCGCTCCTTTCGGAATCGACTTCAAAATCTCCCGAACTTCAAATTTTTCTCCTTCTTCTTCGTAAACGTCGCCTTGCTTCCGCATATCATCTTCGCTTGCGACGAAAACAGCTTTTGCACCGCCTCTAAGGCCCGAAAGAAGGTCAAAGCCCCAGAGTTTCAAATTTTTGAATTTCACTTCTATTTCGGAAGGAATTTCCTCCCACTTTTCCCTAACAAAAGTATTCAGCATTCGCTGATATTTTCGTTTAAGTTCTTCATCTCTGAGTTTCGCCATTTATTTCTTTTACCTCCGTTAGATTTTTATGATACATATTTTTACAATATTATAAAATAAAATCAATTTTTTGTCAAGAAAATGATAATTATCTCAAGCCGAATTTATTTTGATTTTATGCCTAAAAATCCGTTTGATAAATTTTATAAATTGAATAAAAAATATTAATGCAATTTTCGGAATGTTGCAAACAAATATTTGAAGAGTATAATTTATCCGATGGAAGAGAAAGCGATTTTTGACAATTTTGCGAATAAATACGACGAGTGGTTTGAAACACCGGAAGGCAGAAAGGTAAAGGAACTCGAACTTGACCTCCTGCTGCAATTCGTAAATCCGTCCCCCGGGGAAAAGATGCTCGAAGTCGGTATCGGAACAGGACTCTTTGCTCTGGAATTTGCAAAAAGAGGAATGATAGTTTTCGGGGTGGAACCTTCCGACAAAATGCGCGAGATAGCGGAGAAAAGAGGTTTTACCGTAAAAAAAGGAACGGGTGAAAGCATCCCTTTTGAGGATAACAGTTTCGACGTCGTGCTTGCAATGACTTCAATGGAATTCTCAAAAGAACCGCAGCGGTTTGTTTCCGAGATGAAGCGCGTCGCAAAATGCGGAGGAAGGGTTGTGATAGCGGTTTTGAATTTACTCTCGCTCTACGGAATCGAAAGAAGGATGCGCGGTTTGTTCGAAGAAACCGTTTTTAAGGACGCACATTTTTACACATATTGGGAACTTGAAAAACTTCTCGCGAAAAATTTCGGGCGGGTTGAAGTTTCGTCATCCGTATTCTTCCCGCCGAATCCTTCGGAAAGAGTTTTGCAATATGCGGATGAATTGGAAAAATTCGGAAGAAAATATTTGAAACCGTTCGGAGCGTTGCTCGTCGGGAAAGGAGTGAAAGATGTTTGTTGAAGCACAATTTTCGATTTACCCTTTACGGGAGGAGAAACTCTCCCCTGCGATAAACGAGGCGGTTGAAATTATAAAGTCGTTCGGCCTGCCGGTGGAAGAAGGCAGTATGAGCAGCATTACCTACGGGGACTCGGAAAAGGTGTTTGAGGCAATGAAAAAAGTTATGGAAAAAGTCGGCGAGAACAGGCACCTCGTCCTTATCGTGACGTTTTCAAACGCCTGCCCCGTTCCGGCGAAGGGCGAGAAATGATTTTCTTTTTCTACCCGTCCGGAAGGACAATTGCAATGTCTCTAACGGGGACATACTGCGAACTGAAATGTAAGCACTGCAACGCGCAGTATTTGAAGGGAATGCTGACGAAAGAGCAAACCCTGAAAGCGATAGAGTCAAGGCCCGGATATTACAAGAGCGTGCTTGTGAGCGGCGGTTCCACAAAAGAAGGGAAAGTTCCGGTTGTTCAAAACCTTAGATTTATAAAAAAACTTTATAAAATGGGATTAAAACTGAATTTCCACACAGGCTTGCTCGAGCGGGAGGAAATTTTAAAGATAAAGCCTTACGCCTCACGCATTTCATTCGATTTCATATATGACGACGAAGTGATAAAAAACGTTTACGGATTAACGGAAAAAACAAAAGAGGACTACGAAAAAACGTATCTTTTGATGCGGAGGCTTGTAGGCGGAAGAATTGAAAACAAAGAAGGGTACCCTTCTTCAAGGGTTGTCCCTCACTACACGATAGGGCTGAACTGCGGAAAAATCACAAAAGGCGATTTTGACACAATTTCCGAACTTGCCTACCTGAAACCCACCTTGCTTGTGATAGACGTGTTTATCCCCACAAAGGGAACTCCGTTTGAAAACTGCCCTCCACCGCCGCTCGAAGGCGTTCGGGAAATCCTTGACAAGGCGCGGCGCAGACTCACGCGCACAACGATGTTTTTGGGGTGTATGCGCCCCTTCGGAGAATACAGGGAAAAGCTCGACCTTATGGCATACGAATTGGGAGTGAAAGGGTTCGTGAAACCTTCAAGACCTTTGATCGAAAAGGTAAAAAACTCCGGAGAAAAAATCGTCATAAAAGAAGAGTGCTGCGCTTTGATATGAATTGATCGAAGTTATAATGAAATAGATTTTAGTTAAAGGAGGCAGAAATGAAAAAAATAACTATTTTGTTGGTTGCTGCGCTAATTTTAGTCACAACGGCATTTGGCATCCCGACTGTCGACAAATCGGAAGCAATCAGTAACAACTTAAAATCCTTCTTCAATATAATTATGTCACTCTCTTTCCTCTGATATCAGGGAAAGGAACATTGAATTATTCATAAATTTCCCTCTGCTTTTCGGGTATCCC
>JAGHAO010000181.1 GCA_021161495.1 Caldisericaceae bacterium
CCCGAAAGAAGTCCGAACATAAGTGTCATTGAGAAGTCCCTTAACGTGGGCCCTCCGAACAAGACAAGGGAGAACGATGCAAGGAACGTTGTAATAGACGTGTTCATCGAACGCACCCAGACTTCCGTAATACTCCTGTTTACAAGATCCGGGAACGACTCTTTCGTCCTGAATTTCAAATTTTCTCGGATTCTGTCCATAACAACGACACTGTCTTCCACCGAATAAGTCATAATCGTAAGGAATGCACCTATGAACGGAGCGTTGAGTTCCACCCTGAACAGTGCGAGCATTCCGAGGGTAACCAAAATGTCGTGAAATAAAGCAAGAACCGTTGCAAGAGCGAACTGGAAAGTGAAACGCACCGTAATGTAGATTAAAATGAAAAGAAGAGCAAGTGCAAGCGCTATTGTTCCGCTCTTTATGAGTTCTTTTCCCACTACGGGGGCAATACTTGTGATGCCCGTTTTATCTTTTTCAACCGGGGCAACTTTCGTTGAAATCTCGTTTATGATTTTGTTTGCGTCGTCAGGGTTTATCGTCTTCGCATTAAGTTTTATGGTGATCTTATTTCCCTTTGCTTCCTGGACAACGGCATCCTTATACCCATTCTCGACAAGGATCTTCCTAACAGCGGCAACATCGGGAGTTTTCTCGCAGGTGAGCGATATTACGGTTCCGCCTCTGAAATCAATGCCGAAATTCAAAGGTAAACCGGTCGTTACCTGATTAAAGATCATCGCTCCGATTCCGATCAAAATAATTACCATTGAAATGGTTATCCATAGTTTTGTACGTTTTACTATTTGCCAATTTCTAATTCTTTCTCTGAATGTCATCACGCACCCCCTAAATTCCGAAAAGCCAAGGCTTCTTCACGGCGGAAGGAGGAAGAAGCAAATCCACAAGCGCATGAGTTACAACAACTCCGCTGAAGAAACCGGCCAATATACCGATTGAAACGGTAATCGCAAATCCGCGTATAACACCCGTACCGAGATAGAACAGAATTATCGCGCTGATTAAAACGGTAAGGTTCGAATCGAATACCGTTCTGAATGCTTTCGCAAACCCTGCTGCAATAATCGCCTTAACGGATTTTCCGGAGGCGAGTTCTTCTTTCATTCTTTCAAACACGATTACATTGATGTCAACCGCCATACCTAACGAAAGGATTGCACCTCCGATTGCGGGCAGGGAGAATGTCGCATGAAGAAGGAGAAGAAGCGCCATTTCAAGTGCGAGGTAGAAAACAAGTGCGAGGGATGCAATCACTCCGAGATAGCGATAGAAGATTATCATATAGAGGAATATGAGTAAGATCGCGACTATCACTGCAATAATTGCCATCTTTACGGAATGCGAACCTAACGTAGGCCCCACAACTTCCTCAGTGAGGAATTTAAGTTTAACGGGCAATGCGCCGCTCCTCAAAAGTGCCGCATACTCCGCAGCCTGTTCTTTGGTGAACCCTCCGGTGATTATTCCCTGTCCGTCCGTAATGGGATTCTGCACCACAGGGTTCATAAGAAGTTTGTTATCGAGATAAATCGCTATTTTTTTACCGACGTTTTCCTGAGTAACTTTCGCGAAAATCTTCGTTCCTTCCGAATCAAGTTTAAATTCTATAATAGGTTCGCCGAGGGTTTGGGGATCTTTGCTAAAAGCAAGTCTTGCATCCTTTATGTGTGCACCTGTAAGAACCACTTTTCCGCTTTCGTCTTTGAATTGAAGCAAAGCGGTTTGCCCTATTAATTCTTTTGCTTTTTCAGGGTCTTTCCACCCGGGAAGTTCCACGTCAATTCTTTTCCAGTTAGCACCTTTTTCCTGAACGACAACCGCTTCGCTCAGGCCGAGGTTGTTGACCCTTTTCTTTAAAACTTCGAGGGTTGTTTGCATCGCCTCGGGAGTAACTTTTACATCCTTTGTATCCTGCGCTTCCAATACAAAATGAACTCCTCCGTGAAGGTCAAGTCCGAGACGCGGTTTAAAATATGCTTCCACGCCACTGAGCTGGTCAAGGGGTTTATTCGCAACCTTAAAACCCGTAATGTCAACCCAGAGTGAGAAAGCGAACACAATAAGAATTAAAACAATCGCTATAATATTCTTTTTCCTCATTCTTATTTCCTCCTAATCATAAATTTTTCTCTTTCAGATTCTCAATATACTCTTTCAATTTTTTGAAATCCTCTTTCAATGTCCCTTTGAGCGCATTATGATAAAGCGCTGCCGCGGGATGGTAAAGAGGAATAAAAGTAAAACCGTCTTTTTTAAAAACTCTTCCGTGCACGCGTCCAATCGTGAGGTTCGGCGCTATGAGAGTATTCAGCGGAGTATTGCCCAGAGTGCAGATTACTTTCGGTTGAATGATTGCAATCTGCGCATACAAATAAGGTTTGCACGCTTCTATTTCGCTGAGAAGGGGGACCCTGTTGTTGGGAGGCCTGCATTTGACGACGTTTCCTATAAAAACATCTTTTCTTTTAAGCCCTATGCTTGCAAGGAGTTCGTCGAGAAACTTCCCGGCCGCACCTACGAAAGGGCGCCCTGTTAAATCCTCGTTTCTTCCGGGGCCTTCTCCCACAAACATAATCTCCGCATCGAGAGACCCTTCTCCGGGCACCGGTTTATGGCGCGTCTTGTGAAGAGGGCATTTTTTGCATTCCAAAATCTCTTTTGTTATTCCGTCAAAAAGGATTTTTTTATCGTCCATTTATGTCTCCCACGAGAACACTTCCGCGAGGAGAACGGGAAAGTTCCCTTGCGAAAACGTCAAATTCGTCAAATGATAAACTCTCTATCTCTTTTATAAGCGCTTCGATTTTTTTCACCTTTCCCAGGAATAAGCTCTGAACGCCGTTTCTCTGCATCCTTCCCGAAAATGTTTCGAGGCCTAAAATTACATTTCCCAATATGTATTCTTTTGCGTCGGAAAATTCACCCTCTTTAACGCCGTGCTTTGCGATATCGTTTATTTCTTTTTCTATCCCGGAACGGACCTTGGATACGTATTCGGCGCTTGTCGAAGCGTATATAACCGTCCCGCCCGTGTCAATAAACCTCACCGGATATGCGTATATCGTATAAACGAGGGCAGATTCCTCCCTCAGCCTTTGAAAGAGTCTTGAAGACATATTACCGCCGAGAATAGTCGTATAAACGGATTGCATCAAACTCTCCCTCGTGTACAAAGGAAAGCCTTTGAGCGTTACCGCAATGTGGAACTGCGTCGTTTTTTTGTCAAATTTCCTGTCGTTGAAACGGTATTCCGGCTTTTTGACCTCCGGAACCGTACCCTCCGCTTTGGCATCTCCGAAATAATGCTCAATGAGATTTTCCGCGGAGGATTCGTCCATATCCCCCGCAACGGAAACAAGCATATTATTCTTGTTGAAAAGTTTGTCGTAAAGAAGTTTCAAATCTTTGCTGCCGATTTTGGAAACGCTTTCCTTCGTGCCCAAAGGGTTATTCCCTACGGATTGGTCTCCCCATATCGAGCGGAGTGCTTCCGTCTGGCATATGTCTTCGGGATTGTCGTAATACTCTTCTATCTCTTCTAAGATAACTCTTTTTTCCCTTTCTATCAATTCTTCTTTGAAAACGGCGTTCTTTACAATATCCGAAAGAACGTCAAACCCTTTTTTGATATGCTTGTTCAAAAGTTTAACATAGAAGAGCGTGTATTCGGGAGAAGTAAATGCGTTCAATTCCCCTCCCAATTTTTCTATTTCGTGCGAAATTTCAAAAGCGGTTCTGTTCTTCGTGCCCTTAAAAACGGCGTGTTCAAGAAAATGAGAAATTCCGAGTTTGTCAGGATTTTCGTATCTGCTTCCCGACCTTACGAATACGCCCATTGAAACAACGGGGAAAGTGTTGTTCTTTTCAAGGAAAAATTTAACACCGCTTTTTGAGATCCTCTGATAGAGGAACTTATTTTTTTCTTCCATTGTCTTTCTTTTCGACACCTTTTTTCGTTAGTTGAATTTTGCCGTTTTCATCTATTTTCATCACTTTTACGGGGAATTCGTCGCCCACATGCACCTCTTTGCGAATATCCTTAACATATCTGTCCGCTATTTGAGAAACATGCAAAAGTCCGACATAACTCGGAAGAATCTGCACAAACGCCCCGAAATCTCTTATCTCGACAACTTTCCCGAGATATACTTTTCCGACTTCCGGTTCTTCCACAAGCGCGAGCACTTTATCTTTTAGCATATTTCCGATCTCTTCGTTCGGCGCGGATATAAACACCTTACCGTCGGGTTCAATGTTAATATCGGCATCCGTATTTCCGATAATACTTCTTATCGTTTTTCCTCCGGGCCCTATGAGCAAGCCGATCTTATCCGTATTGATTTGCAACGTGAAAATCCTCGGGGCATACGGGGAAATATGATCTCTCGGTGCGGGAATTACGGAAAGCATCTTGTCGAGTATGAAAAGCCTCGCTTCTTTTGCTTGATGCAA
The DNA here is from genome assembly GCA_021161495.1 of Caldisericaceae bacterium. Classification (GTDB taxonomy): domain Bacteria; phylum Caldisericota; class Caldisericia; order Caldisericales; family Caldisericaceae; genus AUK232. The sequence goes on from JAGHAO010000181.1 coordinate 4,474, forward strand.
CGCCTTCCTTATTATATCCAAAGATATGCCTTTGAGTTTTATATCCATCTGCAACGCGGTAATCCCGTCTTCCGTTCCGGTTACCTTGAAATCCATATCTCCGAGATGGTCTTCCGCACCCTGAATATCCGTGAGGATCGCATACTTTTCTCCCTCTTTCATTAATCCCATTGCTATTCCCGCCACCGGTTTTTTAATGGGAACGCCCGCATCCATCAGCGACAGCGTGGATCCGCACGTGGACGCCATGGAAGTGGAACCGTTCGATTCCAAAACTTCCGAAACGACTCTTATCGTGTAAGGGAATTCTTCTTCGTCCGGCAATACCGGGAGCAATGCGCGTTCCGCAAGTGCGCCGTGCCCGATTTCCCTTCTGCTCGGGCCCCTCATAGGTTTAACCTCTCCCACGGAGAATGCGGGGAAGTTATAATAGTGCATATAACGCTTCGTCATTTCCTCTTCGAGGGATTCCACAAGTTGCCCCTCGCCTTTTCCGGCAAGTGTCGCTATGGAAAGCACCTGAGTTTGTCCTCTCGTGAAAAGTGCGGAACCGTGTGTCCTTTTAAGCAGTCCTACTTCTATGCTGAGTGGCCGAATCTCAGTGTAAGACCTTCCGTCTATGCGGACACCGGTGTTTATGGTTTTTTCTCTGATATACTTCTTGAGAAGTTCGTCGAAAATTTCGTTTACGTCTTTTTCTTTTTCGGGATTTTGCTCAACGATTTCTTTTATTATTTCCTCTTTGATGTCGTCGAGTGCCCTTTCTCTCGTAAGTTTTTCTTTATGTTTGAGGGCTTCTTCTATCTTCGAAAGGAAAATCGGCGTAATTTCTTCTTTTAACTTTTCGTCAACCGCATATTCGGGAACAATAATTTTTTCTTTTCCGACTTTTCTTTGCAACTCCTCCTGAATTTCCGCAAGTTTTTGAATCTCCGGAATTGCAACGGACATCGCATCCACCATTTGATCTTCGGAAATTATCTTTGCCCCTGCCTCTATCATAAGGAGCGCTTCTTTTGTTCCGGCGATGCTGAGGTTTAAACTGCTCTCTTCTTCGAGTTCCTTTTCCGTCGGGTTGACCACGAACTTTCCGTCAATAATTCCGACTTTTACGGCACCAACCGCTTCGGTAAAGGGTTCGTCGGAAATAAGAGACGCAAGGGAAGCCGCATTTATGCCTAAAATTTCGGGCGCAATTTCTCCGCCGGAAGAAAGCACGTAGAGAACGATCTGCACAGGCCTTCTGAACTGTATAGGAAATAAGGGGCGCAGCGGCCTGTCTATGAGCCTTGCCCCCAGAATTTCTTTCTCGGATGGCCTGCCTTCACGCTTGTAAAAACCTCCGGGAATCTTACCCGCAGCGTACATTTTTTCAAAGTAGTCCACGGTAAGCGGGAAGAAATCCGTAGGCTCGGAAGGCTCTTTTCCCATTGTGGATGCGGCAAACACAACCGTGCCTCCGCAAGATGCAAGTACGGCACCGCCCGCTTGTTTTGCGACCCTTCCGTATTCAAACGATATCAGTTTTCCGCCGATTTCAACTTCGACTTTTTCAATCATAACTACACCCTCAACTTCAATTCTTTGACAATCCTATTGTACCTTTCTTTATCAACGGATTTCAGATAGTTTAAGAGCCTTCTACGCTCACCCACCATTTTGAACAAACCTCGGCGTGAGGCATAATCCTTCTTGAATTTTTTAAGGTGTTCGGTCAGTTCTTCTATTCTTTTTGTGAGAAGTGCAATCTGCACTTCGGGAGATCCCGTGTCACCTTCGTGGCGCTGAAATCTCTTAATGATTTCTTCTTTTTCTTCTTTGCTAATCACTTTTAGCCTCCTTGTGTTAAGATTCTTTCATCAAAGGAAGCCGTCGGCCATTCGGCAACCCTCGGTGAAAGTCAAATCATATTATACGTATTTTACAAAATTATGCAAAAAGGCGCCCGAAAGGGCGCCTTCACAATCCCGATAAATTGCTTATTAATATTTTTTGTACCAGTCTTCGCCGGAATCTTTAAGGTCAATGCTTGCAAAACTTCCGAACTGTTTGTTTTCGAAATAAGGAGTCGCTTTTTTGCTTGCTTCGTAAAGCCTCCAGTAGTTCTCCACGCCGGAGGTGGAAAGCCATGCAACCATATCCGCTTCATTGGGGAAGTACTTTGCAAACTCTTTCCATACGGCTCTTCCCGCGAGGAATCCGGACGCGCCTTCTTTGGATGCAATTTCCACGTTGTAAACAAATTCGGAGATGTCAACGCCCGCACTCAAAATTACCCAGGGCACTCTCGATCTCTTTGTAATCTCGTAGCACATTTCCTCCGCGTCTTTAAGCGTGAATACCTCTTCTCTTTCTTTTCCGTCGAAATAGCCTTTGTTAAAGCCTTTCACGTATTTTAAGTTCACGGGGAATTCGAGTTTCAAAATATCAACGCCGTACTCTTCCTTGGAAAATTCTTCCGTAATCTTTAACACGATCTCCGGTTTCTTTTTTGCGTAGACTGCGGAATCCACGGAGGGCTCGTCATCTTTGAACGCATAACCCACAGGTTCGAGGACGAAAGGCATATCGAATTTTTTGCACTCTTCTCCGACCTGACGCACGACATTTTCCTGATATTCCTTTATTTCCGGTGTGCTGTCCGGACGATAGTAAAGAAGGAGTTTCACGGCATCGGCGCCGGTTTTTTTGATCTTTTCCACGCTCCAACCGTCAAGAAGCACCGTTTTCTTTTCCCTGTTATTGTATCCTCCGGGAGTTGTACCGCTTTTCTCCCTTGCAATAAGAAGACCCGATGTTTTTGCGAGGTATTTGAGAGACTCGGGAACTCCGAACTGCGGATCCATCAAAGTTGCGCTGAAATAGGGAGAGAGATATTGAGTAACAAGCCTTTTGGCGAGAGCAAGATCCTTGTATCCTATTTCACTCTTGTCTTTGTTTACGGCCTTTGCGAGCATCCTTTGGAGGGAGCCCCTCTGGTCTATCGCAAGCATTCTGAACTTGCCTTCGCGATCGGCAAGCATCTTTAATCCTTTAAGTTTTCCTGCCGTTAATTCCGTTTTTTTCATAATCAAAACCTCCTATGTAACTTTTACTTTTCATTCGATATATTATACGCATTATACGAGTTTTAATGAAACGGTTTTTGACACGCCGTCTTCCTCCATCGTAACGCCGTAAAGTATATCTGCCCTCTGCATAGTCTCTTTGTTATGTGTTATTACGATAAATTGAGCAAAATCCGCCTCTTCCGACAAAAGTTCACCGAAACGCACGACATTTTCCTCGTCAAGTGCGGCGTCCACTTCGTCGAGAATATAAAACGGGGCGGGTTTCACCTTAAAGATGGCGAACAAAAACGCAAGCGCGGTAAGAGACTTTTCTCCGCCGGAAAGGAGCGGAAGAGATTGCTTTCTCTTCCCCGGAAGACGAACGTTTAACTCTATGCCGGAAATTTCTCCTTTTTCGTTTGTAATTCTCTCTATTGTCGCTTCTCCGCCTCTGAACATTTTTCTGAAAAATAAGGCAAAATGTTTTTCCACACCGGAAAGAGTTTTTTCGAACTCTCTTTTTGCCCGCTCTTCCATCTCTTTTATAAATTTCTCCAACTCTTTTTTTGCTTTCGAAACATCGTTGTAAACCGATTCTTTCTTTTCAAGTTCTTCTTTTATCGCTTCTTCTTCACCGACGCTCGTAAAGTCAATTGCACCGAGGGCGTTTATCTTTGCTTTCACTGAGGCAATTTCAATCCTCAATTTTTTTTCGTCAACCTTATACAAAATTTCCCTCTCTTTTATTTCCTTTTCCTTCATATTCTCGATAATCGCCTGGGCTTGTGCCTCTTTTTGCGCAAGTTTCACCCTTTGCTTTTCTGCTTTCCGCAAAACTTCCTCTCTCTGCTCCGCAAGCCTTTCCA
>JAGHAO010000030.1 GCA_021161495.1 Caldisericaceae bacterium
TTTTTAAGGTAGTAAGGAGGGTCGTTTCCCTTGTATATTGTTACCTTGAGAACGTGTTTTCCCTTGTAATTTACAAAGGAAATATCCGGTAAAATTACGGGATAACAATTATCGTGGATAATATTGCTTATTCTTTCTTCGATTTCGAACAATTTTTCTTCGGGAAGGCCGATTACTTCCCTTGGTTTGTCTTTTATGCCGATAAATATTTCACCACCTGCGTCGTTTGCAAAAGCGACGGCTGTTTTGCATAAATCTGCTCTCGAGGGTAATACTTCTTTAAATTCTATCTTTCTTCCTTCCGGTTGTTTTAAAATTTCCTCAATTTTCATCCGATGTTTTTAGTTTCTCGCCGTCTTAAAAGGTTTGCTTGAATTTTCCTCATTTTTGCCCTTTATCGCCTTTGCCTCCTTGTTTTTAAGTTTAGCATTTTTTGCTATGAATACAAATTTAATTTGGAGATATTCGAGGGTATTCTTTGAAGTGGTCACATAAGTAAATAGCGATAAATACGAGGTCCTGAAACAAGATTTGAGATAATGCATCCCGAGGAAAGGAGTGCGGGACAGGGTTCGGAATGACAAATACGAGATTCTTCGTCACTCACTTTGTTCGTTCCTCGAGAATGACTCTCACCACGTCACCCTTAGATGTCGTAACTCAGGGTCTCTAAATCGAGGGAACACATTTCCCTCGAAACTCCTATTGAAGTCAAAAAAGAGAGACTCTGAAATAAATTCAGAGTGACAGGAGGCGAGATCCTGAAACAAGTTCAGGACGACGGAGAGGGGATCCTGAAATAAAACTTGGGGTAATGCATCCCGAGGAAAAGAGTGCAGGACAGAGTTTAGGCTGGCAAAATACCAAAAAGAGTTTGAGAGGAGATTCTTGTAGAGGTTTAGAGTGAGAAAAAAGAGGTTGCAACGGAATAACTTCGGGAAGTTGACAAAAAATACTTAAGTGGTAAAATTTAAATGGCATTGGGGTGCTGAAAGCGGTAAGCGAGTAAGCTGAGAGAGGTTCTGCCTCAACCCATTGAACCTGATGTAGGTAATCCTACCGAAGGGAGGCAATAGTGAAATTTAAATTTATTGCCCCGTCTTTTCGGGGCAAAAAAAATGTTTGGCTTATTGTATCGTTTTTATTGCCGTTGAGTTTTTTATTTGTCTTTTTCTTTTATCCGCTGATAAATATTATTCGTTTTGCTTTTTTCGGTAGTAACGGGTTTTCTCTTAAAAGTTTTCTTGCGGTACTGTCGGATTCTTATACCCTACGAGTTCTTGCATTTACTTTCAAAGAATCTTTTTTAAGCGCTGCCATAACTCTGCTGATCGCTTTGCCCGGTGCGTACATCATTTCTCATTTCAGGTTCAAAGGAAGAGATGCTCTTGTCTCACTTGCCACAATACCTTTCATATTGCCGTCTGTCCTTGTTGCGCTCGGATTTATCATTCTGTTCGGTAGAAGCGGAATGGTAAACACTTTTCTTATTAAAATTTTGCATTTTCACCATCCCGTAAATCTGCTATATTCATTCTGGGGCATAATTTTGGTGCATGTTTTTTATAATTTTCCCATTCCTTTGAGGATAATAGGCGCTTCCTGGGACGGGTTGCCCAAAAAGTATTCGTTTGCCGCGCAGAGTCTCGGGGCGAGTAATTTGGAAGTATTCTTTAAAGTAACTTTGCCACTTCTTTTACCTTCCGTGATTTCTTCTTTTACTCTTGTATTTATGTTTTGCTTTTTGAGTTTTGTTATAATTCTTGTTATCGGCGGGGCAAAGTTTGCAACTCTTGAAGTTTCCATTTACACATACTACAATATGTTTTTCGATTTCAAAACGGGAAGCGCCCTTGCATTAATCCAAGCGGCGTTTACTTTGCTCTTTGTTTATGTTTATATGAAAACGGGAAGTTTTGCGGAGAAAAGCGAAGAAAAAAGAGAGATCTACGAATATAAGAGTTTGTTCGAAAATCGCAAATCTTTTATCTTTTCGACGATCTACTTAATATTTGTTTTTCCCGTTATTTTTCTGCCGTTGATCGTTATTTTTGCAAGTTCTTTTACAAATCCTGTAACTTCCGAATTCACATTGAGCAATTTTATAGATCTGTTCTCCGGAAAGTTTACATATATAACTTCAATCGGGATATATCGGGTAATTTTGAACAGTATCTTTTTTGCACTGTTTGCGACTGCACTCTCAACGATTTTTGCAGTTATGATTTCGTATTCAGTAAAGAAACTTTCCAAATTAAAAGATTTTTTGGTTGCCCTATTAATGCTCCCCATTGCAATCTCCCCGGTTACGATTGCATTTTCTTATATATTAACGTTTAGAAACACACCTGTGATAAATAGTTGGTTGGTAATAGCCTCTGCACATACGGTTATTGCTTTCCCGTTTGCATTAAAAACGCTGTATCCTTCTGTTGAAAGAATGCCCCGGTCGCTTGTGTATGCAGCTCAGAGCCTTGGTATGAACAGGCTTAAAACATTTTTTGCCGTTGACTTAAATCTACTGCGGCTGCCTATTATAGTGTCCTCGATTTTTGTTTTCGCTATCTCATTGGGAGAGTTCGGCGCGACGTTTATGCTGTACAAGAATAAATATATTACGATGCCTGTTGCTCTTTACAGGTTTATTTCGGGCAGGCATTTCGGAATAGCGTCTGCGATAGGTGCGGTTCTTTCGCTAATGGCTCTCTTGATATTCTTTTTGATAGATAAATTCCGCAAGGAGGTTTCGGTGATTTGAAAAAATTGGATATTTCTCGCTTATGCAAAAAATACGGTAACTTTGAATTGGATGTGTCTTTTTCCGTGTATGAAAAAGAGTTCATTTCCGTCCTCGGCCCTTCCGGATCCGGGAAATCTACGTTGTTGCATTTGATTGCGGGTTTTATTTCGCCCGACTCGGGGAAAATTTTCAAGGATGGTGCCGACATTACAGATCTTCCCGCCAATAAAAGAAATATAGGTGTTGTTTTTCAGGATTATGCGCTTTTTCCTTACCTTAACGTTTTTTCCAATATTGCGTTTGGATTGAGAGTCAAGAAAGAGCCTTCGGATGTGATAAAAAGAAAGGTTTACGAAATTGCCGAAAGGTTTGACATTGCAGATTTGCTTTACAAATATCCCGATTACATTTCGGGAGGGGAAAAGCAAAGAGTTGCACTTGCAAGGGCAATGGTGGTGAAGCCGGATATTTTGCTTATGGATGAGCCGCTTTCTTCACTCGATGCCAAAATAAGGGAAAAACTCTTAAAAGAACTTCGCGATTTTCATAGGCAGTTCGGAATTACCATTATGTATGTTACGCACGACCAGACGGAAGCAATGTTTCTTTCCGACAGAATAGTGCTTCTGAATAACGGCGGTGTGGATCAAATAAGCACTCCGCTTGAACTTTATGAAAACCCGAAGACCGATTTTGCCAGGCGTTTCATAGGTAAACTGAATTCTATTACCGTGAACGGAAAGACGCTCTATATCCGCCCTGAAAATGTAATCGTAAGGAATTCCGGAAAATTCACTGGAAAAATAGAGGATATTATTTACCTTACCGGGTTTGCGGAAATAGAAATATCTACGGAATTCGGAAGAGTAATCGCAAGAGATTTTTTGAGAAATGTGAAAGGTTTAAAAAAAGGCGATGCCGTGAAATTTGATTTGCTATAAATTTTTGGAACGGAGGTGGGCGATATGGCGATTGCGGAATTTTCGGTTTTGCCGGTTGTTGAAGAGAGTAAGGTAAATGAAATCGTGGAGAAGGCAATTAAGGTGGTGATGGAATCCGGATTGAAGTATGAAGTGGAGCCAAACAGCACCACGGTGGAAGGGGATTTGGATAAGGTAATGGAGGTAATAAAAAATGCTCATATTGTTGCAAGAGATGAAGGTTCGGGAAGAGTAATTACGATTATTAAAATCGACGATAAGAAGTCGGGCATTACAATGGAAGAAAAAGTTAAAAAATTCAGGAAGGAGGCGTAAATATGAAAAAAATTATTTTGCTTGCTTTATCAGTTTTGATCGTTTTCGTGAGTTTTACAGGTTGTGCTTCGCAGAAAAAGGTTGAACCGGAGAAACCCGTTAAAGGAGAGACACTTGTAATCTACTCTTATGACAGTTTTGTTTCTTACGGCCTTCCCAAGGCAACCAACAAGATTTTCGAGGAAAAATACCATTGCAAAGTGGAATACAGAACTTTCGGCGGAGTGGGAAGTACTTTGAACAGGCTTATTCTTGAAAAAGACAATCCGCAGGCGGATTTGTTTGTAGGTTTGAATATGAATAATCTGCAAAAAGCGCTTGACGAAGATCTTTTTGTCCCGTATAAGCCTGAAAACGCTTCCGTGATTCCTTCCCAATACGTAATAGATAAAAAATGGAGAGTTACACCTTTTGACGGCCCCAATTCTCTTGCAATAATTTACGACTCGGAAAAAATAAAAAATCCGCCTCAGAGTTTTGCCGATCTGCTTAAACCCGAATATAAAGGCAAACTTATACTTGAAGATCCCAGGACTTCTTCTCCGGGTATGGGATTTCTCCTTTGGACGGTTGCTGTTTTCGGAGATAAGGGGTTTATAGATTACTGGAAAAAATTGAAACCGACTATTTTCCACATCTACCCGAACTGGGATTCCGCTTTTACCGCTTTCACTAAAGGAGAGGCTCCGATGATGATTAGTTACGCTGCTGATCCTGCTTATTTCTATTATGATAATA
>JAGHAO010000109.1 GCA_021161495.1 Caldisericaceae bacterium
CAATTGCATTCAGTATGTTTACGTTTGCTTCTATGTACGTATTCAGGTTCACATTGAGAGCCGACCTCCGCGATTATACCCAGAAGATTTCTTTGGATGCGTCTAAAACCGCAGATGCCATACAAACTGCTTTTTCACAAGCAAGAAGGGATCTCGGGATATTTGCAACGGATCCTAACGTTGTTCACCTGAACGAAAAAGGCAAAGACAAATTCGCTTCCGTTTCAAGAATGGATAAAAACGGAATTATCATATACACGTATTCTTACACAGCGCGCATAGGGAAGAACATTTCCGACCAGCCGCACGTAAAAAAGATTTTGAAAACTTATTCCCCGGTTTTGTCGGATCCCGTTATGGTGGTTCAAGGCTTTCCGGCAATAATATTTCATATACCCGTTTTTGATAAAGGGGTGTTTAGCGGAAGCATAGCGGTACTATTTGATCTTAGGGAATTAGGGAGTTTTTCCTTGGCGCCGGTAAAATTGGAAAAGAATGAAAAAATTTTGGTGGCGGATGCGAACGGCACAATTATCTGCGCACCTGATAATAGTATGCTGTTTAAAAACATTTCAACGATTTTTCCTGAAAAATCCGATGGCACATTTGTTCAGTGCAGGTTCGGATACGGGCTCATAGTGGAACAAAAATTCAACCCTGTTCCTATAAAAACATTTACCGTATATGCGTTTGTTCCTCAAAAAGACGTATTTCAAAATGTTTTATTCAGAGTTTTGTTGATTATTTTATTCGGCGTAATCCTCATCGTTTTGTTTCTATACGCAATTAAATCACTTTACGATGCTCACGAAGAAGAGTCGGAAAGATTGAAAAAATTTGCCGAAATCAAGTCAAAGGAAAGTAAGATGCTGTCCCGAAAATTGCAGACGCTTGTCTCATTGTTTGCAACAATTGATACGGGGAAAACACTCGAAGAAATAAGCAGGCGGCTTTTGAATTCGGTACTCAAAGTGATTGAAAAGGGAAATGCGGGCAGCGTTTTACTAAAAGAAGGGGATAAGTTTGTATATACGGCGGTGAACGGATACCCGAAATTCCTCGAAGGAAAATTTCTTACCAAAGAAGAGGTTATGCCGTCATTGAAGCACAGGCCTTTTATAATAAAGCACATTTTCGAGTTTACCGAAGCATCGTTGAAAGACAAGTTAAAACCGGAAACGAGGAAATTGTTCAGAGAGATAGGAACGGCAAACATAAAATCCACTATTGAAGCGCCCGTAATTGTTAACGGCGAATATTACGGAGGGATATTTATTGACAATTTTCGTTCCGCGGACGCGTTTACCGATGAAGACTTGCAAATAGCGGAGGCAATATCCAAACTTGCAACTCTTTTGATAGAATCCAAACTTCTTGTTGATTCTTTGCAGGAAACGGAGAATAAGTTGCTCTCCGTGATGGAGCAGTTTTCCAAGGTTGATATAACGTCAAAGGAAGAAGACTTTTTCAAGGTGATGCTAAATATCGGGAAACAGCTGATACCTCAGGCCGATGCAGGCTCCGCCACCCTTAAAAAGGGAAATTTTTACGAGTATGTTGCAAAGTTCGGATACAGTGATATTTTGCATAAACTAAAATTCAGGGTGGGGGTATCATACGCTGCAAAAACAAGAGAGGCATTGGTTGTAAGGGACATTGCAGAATACAACAAGGAGCATTTGACTCAGGAACAACTTGATATCTTGTCAAAAGCCGGTGCTTTTAATATAAAACAGTCGATTGTCGCGCCGATTATTGTAAACGGGGAATATATCGGAGGCATATTCCTTGATAGTTTCAAAGAAGGAAAAAATATTTTCAGCCAAAATGATATTAAAGTTGCGACTGCCCTTTCCAAACTTGCCTCGATATTTGTCGGTGCGCGCATAATTTATCAAAAGCTGCTGAACATAAACAGTTTCAACGAGGGCTCACTTAATCTTTTCCACAGGATAAATATGAAGGCTCCAAGCGAATATATGCTTAAAGTTGCTTATGATGCGTTAAAACCCATTTACAAAAAGTCTCTTCAGGAAGTAGGCGTATGGAGCAAGCGAGAATATACGGCAAAGTTGATAAAATTTGACGGCAAAAATGTTTTCCGTTTGCCTATCGACGCGAAGTCTTTCGAAATTGCCGTTGAGAAGAAAAAATCTTTATTTATCGAAAAGGCAGACAAGAACCACCCGTTTGCCCAAGCGGTGATATACACGGGCATTCCGAATATTCCCGTTTTCAGGGTTAGGTTCAGGAATGAGCACGTTTTCGAAAAAGAAGAAAAAGAGTTTATTGAAAGATTCGGTAGGGAAGCAGCAAGCTTATATCAAGCAGTAGAATATTACACTAAGTTTAAGAATATGCTTGCAAACTATATTTTCTCGATAGGAAACGCAGTCGGGGCATACAACCCGTACACGGAACAGCACTCTCTCAGGGTGGGCTACCTTTCCATGCACATTGCGGATAAGGTGGGGATTAGTAAAGATAAGAAAGCGCTTTTGCTGTTTTCCGCAGTTCTGCATGATGTGGGCAAGATTGGCATACCGCAGGGGATTTTGCTGAAACCCGGGAAACTTACCGATGCGGAGATGGAAGTGATAAAAAAGCACCCTATTGAAGGAGAGAAAATTGTAAAACCGATAAACCCTGAGGCTGCTAAAATTATAAGGCACCACCACGAAAGATGGGACGGCACGGGCTATCCCGACGGATTGAAAGGCGAGCAGATTCCTTTGCTAACGAGAATAATAACGGTTGCGGATGTGTTTGACGCGCTTACAACGGACAGGCCATACAGAAAGGCATTCGGTTTTGAAAAGGCGATGGAGATTATGCGGGAAAATAACGGAAAAATGTTTGACCCGAAGGTATTCGATGCTTTCCTGTCAATAAAAACGGAAATTCTTATGAAAAAAGAACTCTCAGAGAAAGATATAGAGGAGATGCGAGAAACCATTATCGAGATTTATTAAAAGTGACTCCCGCTCCGTTGCCTTGAAACGTTCCCTCCGCCTTCGTCACCCTAAGATGTCCCCCCTTTTTGTCACCCTGAGATGCCCCGTCCCCGTCACCCTGAAGTGTATTTATTCAGGGGCTCGTTTTTCGCCGTCATTCTGAAATGTATTTATTCAGAATCTCTAAATCGAGGGAACACATTTCCCTCGAAACTCCTATTAAAAAACAAAAGATGAGATTCCGAAACAAGTGCTCGCCTTTGGCGAGGAAAAGAGTGCAGAGTGACAAAGATAAAACAAAAACGAGATTCTTCGTCTCTCACTTCGTTCGTTCCTCCGGAATGACTCTTTAGTTGTCGCCCTGAGGTGTCTTTACTCAGGGCCTCGTTGTTTCTAAAGAATGTGCACGGGGATTTTTCAGAATCTTCGCGGGCAAAAAACTTCCCCGCTCGTAAGAAAAACTTTCGATAAGCGGGGAAGCCGCCAATTTAATCTTTCAAAATATCTTCTTTCAAGATTCCCGTTTTTATTACAATTAAAGCGGCGACACCGCCGGTAAGCGCGGTGAAGAGTTGAGGAAGAGAAAGCATATTGACAAGTTTGGGCGGGGCTTTTACAAGGTGCGTCACCGAGAACGAAAGGAACGCATATTTAAGCACCGCACCGATTGCGATTCCCGCGATCATTCCGGGCCATTTGAATTTTTTAAGCAAACCGAATGTCAAGGTGTATATGCCGTTTCCCACCATTATAATGGGCGGTAAAAATATGAGGGGCATTAAGCCCGCTATGAACGCAACCCACGGCGTAAAGCACCCTACGATCACTCCTCCTGCTGTTCCCAAAATGTAAGTTGCAATTATGAGGACGAAGTTTACAACAGGACCGGTTACGTATTGTGGAAGTTTCAACGCAGGAAAAAGTGCGGCAACGGCAAGGAGTGCCGCGGCGTAAGTGATAAATTTTATTTTCTTGGAAGTGTCTTTTCTCATTGTTCGCCTCTCGTTTCTATTTTCTCCCACGGTTCTCTCTTTATAAAATGCGTATGCAACAATCTATGCGCTTTTTCGCTTCCCGGTTTTTCGAGATACTTTTCATAGAGTTCCTTCACTTGCGGATTTTGGTGAGATTTCCTTATCTTGCTTTTTTCATCGTCCGTATAAAGTGCTTCCGCCCGCTTCCTGATCGTTTCATCGCCTGTCGGAATCGGTTGCCCTCCTCCGCCTATACACCCTCCGGGGCATGCCATCACTTCCAGGAAATGAATTTTCTCTCTGCCGTCTTTTATTGCTTCGAGCAATTCCCTCGCTTTTCCCAATGTGTTCGCAACGGCAACCCGCACTGTCATTCCGTCTATTTCGACATCGGCAACTCTTATCCCTTCCATAGATCTTAACGGCGCAAATTCCACATTTTCAAGGTTTTTTCCGGTTAAGAGGTCGTATGCCGTTCTCAACGCAGCTTCCATAACTCCGCCGGTCACTCCGAAAATAGTCCCTGCACCGGAATATTCCCCTAACGGATTGTCGTAATCCGAATCGGGAAGATTTGCAAAATCTATTCCCGCCTCTTTCAACATTCTCCCGAATTCTCTTGTTGTTATCACGGCGTCCACGTCCGGGAAGTTGTGGCTCCATGTTTCTTTTCTGTCCGCTTCGTATTTTTTGGCGGTGCAGGGCATTATGGAAACGTGGAATATTTTTTCGGGCGGTATATTCATTTGCTCGGCAAAATACGATTTTATCACGGACCCCATCATTCCCTGCGGAGATTTCGCAGTGGAGACGTTAGGTAAAAATTCCGGATAATATTCTTCCAAGAATTTTATCCAGGCGGGACAGCAGGAAGTGAAAATAGGAAGGTTTTCGCCTTTTTTCAGTCTTTCCATAAGTTCGTTTGCCTCTTCCACTATCGTAAGG
>JAGHAO010000008.1 GCA_021161495.1 Caldisericaceae bacterium
ATTATTTCACAGAGAGAAATCGGCAAACACACGAGAGATTTTGCAATCGGACTGAAAGAGGCGAAGAGGCAGGATCCCGACGTTATTGTCGTGGGAGAAATAAGAGACAGCGACTCCGTGGATACCGCACTCGGCGCAGCCGAAAGCGGGCATCTCGTATTTACAACAATACATACGGATTCGGTGTTTGAAATGCCGAACAGAGTAGCCGTCAATTTTCCTTCCGGGAAACAGGCCAAAATACTGTTCATACTTTCAAGGGCGATAAAGGCGCTTATTACTCAAAGGTTAATCATCTCCTCAAAAACGAACCTCGTTTACGTGCTTCCGGAAGTCCTTATCCCGGATGATGAAGACAGAGACCTCATTGCCCAAAGCAAATTCAAAAAACTAAAGGAAAAAGCTCTTTCTTCGCTTAAGAAAAATATTCATACAACTTCCTATCACCCGAAAGAAGAGCATATTGCTCGGTTATATAAAAAAGGGCTTCTCTCTAACAGCGACTTATACAAGTTCGGTGACGCCGACATACTGAAGTACTACATAAAGCGGAGACTATGAAGAATAAACAACCTATTCAACTTTTCGTTATATCGCCTACACAGATAGGCGTTAGAAGCACAGGCAATAACCTGTTTGTCAAAGAAGCGGTGAAACAAATTCCGTTTTCTTCTTTTGATTCGAAAAGAGGTGCTTGGAAGATTCCGGTTTGGGCGTTGCCCGAATTTATAGAAACGCTTAGAATCAGGCCGAATACCCTTCCTCAGGATGTACTCGATGCGTACAAAACCGCGCTTGAGATTGAAAAGAAAACAGTCATTGTTTATTTCAACGGGATCACCGGGCTTATTTCCTTAACGTGCAGAAAAGACGCATACAGAAACGTTAAAAATGTTGTACGGAAATGTTCCGGGAAAAACCACGGCCTCATTTACTCATACGGTAAATTCCTTGAAATCGCGCAAAAAAACAAAGTGCTTGTAAGGGCGAGTAAAGAAGCCTATAAACTGCTCAATCCCGAAAAATATGCCGAAAAGTTTGTGCCAAGCGTCAAATCTTTCTTCCCTGATTTTCCACATTCTAACCTTATCGTTACAGATGTTGCATACGTAAAACAAACCGCGACTTGCGATATTTGCAAAGGAAGAAGCACAAAATTTTTCCTCATTAAAGATAAAAATTCCGGAACCATTGCAAGGGCCTGTCCTTTATGCAGCGCCGTTATATTAGACCCCAAAACTTTTGCCAAATGGAAAAAAGAGATGGATAAAGTAACGCTTAAAAACTCCGTAAAAAGGGCAAAACTGCATAAAGGATTTTTCTTCCGCGTGTTTAAGGCCAATCCGATAGAACGGAACAGGTTTCCCAAAAGACAAAGGGATTTAAACAAAATAAGGGCGGAAGTATCAAACATACTGCAGGAATACGAAGAAAAAGTTGCCAAATCAAAAGGAAGGCAAGAAGGCAATGAAGATAACGATAGAGAAGTACGATAACAGGCACTTCTTTGTCAGAGTGCCTTTTGAGGATAAAGACGCATTCAAAGAAGCATTTAAGGCCCATTTTGATTGGAACACAAAAACGTGGGTGATACACGAAGAATTTCTTTCGGACGTCCTCCGGAAAATAGGCGAAAATAATGTCTACATTACGGAACAGGCAAGGAATCAATTCTATGCTTTTTCTAAAATGCTTGAAATCAAAAAAAAGAAAGATACCGAACTTCCCGGAGTGCCGTTTGCCGATAAACTTTATCCTTACCAGCGGGTTGGCGTCCGATTCATATCTTCCGGAACGGGTAAAATCCTTGCAGACGAAATGGGTCTCGGAAAAACGGTTCAAGCTATTGCAACATTAATCAATACGGGAGCGGAACGCGCCCTTGTCGTTTCCCCAAATCCCTTGAAAATCAGTTGGCAAAAGGAATTTGAGAAATGGAGTAATTTTGAGGTTTCCGTTGCAACAGGCACGCCCTCTAAAAGACTTAAAACCATATCAAAAGATACTGATGTTATAATTATTAATTACGAGATGCTATTATCGGAAAAATACAGGGAAATTCTTTCTCAAAAGCATTTTGACGTAATCATAGCGGACGAAAGCACTTTTCTCAAAAACAGAAAAGCAAAAAGGACGAAATACTTTGCAGACCTCCACGCAGACCACAAAATTTTCCTCACGGGCACTCCTGTTACAAAAACGCCCGCCGATCTCTTTGCCCCGCTCCATATACTTTATCCGTTTATTTACCCTTCTTACTGGCCGTTTGTAAGAAGATACTGCTTTGTTGACGAAGTGAATCTCGGTGCGGGAAGAAAATTCTACAAAGTTTACGGCGTTCAAAACGAAAAAGAGTTGAGAGCGGAATTGGACGGAATCCTTATAAGAAGGACAAAAGAAGAAGTGGCGGAGTTCCTTCCGGAAATAATAGAAGAGAATGTGGTTTTGGATCGAAGCGACATGCCCGAAGAGCAACGCCGCCTATACGATGAAGCGGAACAAGATCTCATTGCAGCCACAGAGAGAAAAGATAAAAACAGCACCCTTAAAAATATCGTTTACCTGCAGGAAATCCTTGAAACTCCGATCAATCTTGGTTGCGATGCGGAATCCGTAAAAATTCTCGCCCTCAAACAGATCATAGATACCTACTTGGACCAATCCCGTTCGTTTATCGTTTGGACGCAGTTTGTCGCTACGGCACACGCCGTATTTAAGGT
>JAGHAO010000215.1 GCA_021161495.1 Caldisericaceae bacterium
CGGGATAATCTTTTGCCGAAACACGTTCTATAACATCGGAATTCAATTTACCCAAAGAGAATGTTTCGACCTCGGAAGGATAATAAATGAGAATATCGGTAATACCCTTCTCATAGAGTTCTTTGAGAAGTTTTTCCGTAATCTCTCCTACGATTTCCTTATTCTTCTTTGCATTGATAAACGACGCAAAGAGACCCTTGCCGAGAATATTTTTGCCCACTGCGGTAAGTGAAATCGAGAAGACAGGCATTGAGATTATCTGATCATTTTCCTTTATCTTGATCTCCTTGATTTTACTGTTAAACAGCCTGTTCAATTTTGTGTCGGAGATTTTCTGCCCTTCTTCGATTATAGGCTTTTTTCTCTTGCTTAAAATGGTTTCTCCTGAAATTTTGCCGATTAGAGCTTCGTTTTTTTCGAGATCAAAGCAACTCGTTATCGGAAATTTTTGTAATTTGTCCGCCTGGATTATGGAAATATTTTCTATGCCTTTGGAAATAAGTTTATCCAATATGGCAACGGTAAGTTTTTCTCCGATAAATTTTTCGTAACCTTTCACTTTCGGTTCAAATCCAAAAAGAAGAATATCTTTTTGTTTTATTCTGTTCTGAAGATTAAGCCTTAAATCATGTGCTTCTCTATATACGGAAAGCCTTTCTATTTCCGCATCATCGGGAACGATGCGTATTTCACTTCCGGATACGTAAGAAACAATTCCGTTTTCTTCCGCAACAGGAATATCCAAGTTATCAAGCGGGATCTTCTTCTCGATCCCCGTTGCAACACGCGGAGGCTCGGGGCTTACAAGAGGAACCGCTTGCCTCTGCATATTACATCCCATAAGCGCTCTGTTTGCGTCGTCATGGTCGAGGAACGGAATAAGGGATGCAGAAACGCCGATTACCTGCTGCGGCACAATGTCCATAAGGTCTATCTTTTCTTTCGGAACGAGCCTGGGCAAGATTTCTCCGGATTCGCTTCTTTCGCGCGCAATGACGTAATCTTCAATTATTTCACCTTTTTTGTTTACCTTTGTATTTGCCTGAGCGATAATGTACTTTTCCTCTTCGTCCGCAGTAAGTCTCACTATCTTATTTGTAACTTTTCCGTTTTTAACCACCCTGTAAGGTGCCGTAAGAAAACCGTATTTGTTGACATCCGCAAATGTGGCAAGCGAATTAATCAACCCTATGTTTTGCCCTTCCGGAGTTTCAATGGGGCAAATACGGCTGTAATGAGAGTAGTGAATGTCTCTTACTTCGATTCCCGCTCTCTTTCTGTGCAGTCCGCCGGGGCCCAAAGAACTCAAACGCCTCTTATGCGCAAGCGATGCAAGGGGGTTTGTTTCCTCCATAAACTGAGATAACTGGTTCGTCCCGGAAAACTGCCTCAACTGCCCGGAAATCGTTTTCGCATTTATAATATCGGAAAGCCTGATATTCTCTTTTTGAGTAATTGTTATCCTGTCTTTCGCGCTTCTCTTAACACGAACAACTCCACGTTCGAATTCTTCCGCAATAAGTTCTCCGACAGTCCTCACTCTTCTATTGGAAAGATTGTCAATATCGTCGACTTTCCTTATTCCCTCTCTTATATCGATCAAATAATTTACAGTATCAATATAATCCTGTTTTTCAAGAATCTTGCTGTCGCTTTTGCGTCCGAATTTTTTATTTATCATATACCTCGCAACAGGATAATACTCATTCCTTGCGGGGTCCTTCAAAAGGCTTTCCACTAACTGCCTCGCTGCTTCAAGCGTGGGCCTTTCTTTGGGATGAAGGACTTTATATATCTCGATCATCGCTTCTTCGGGATCGTCTGTTCTATCCCTCTTCAATGTTTGCTCGATCCAATAATCCAAACCTTCTACTTTCACCTTAATTTTTTCTATTCCCGCATTGAGCAACTTTTCGGGAATTTCCTCAGTGAAAACCTCTCCTTTTTTAGCAATTATATTTCCGTCGTTATCAAGAACGTCCTCCACTAATTTCTTTCCGAGTGCCACATCATAAGAGAAAGGAGAAGTTGTTAAAATATTTAAAGTCATTTCCCTGTGGAAATGTTTTTTGATCTCTTCGTTGTTCTTGAACCCTATCGCTTTCAAAACAAGTGTGAGTGGAAGCTTTTTAAGTTTCTTTTTTAATCGCATATATATCACGTTATCTCGGCCGACTTCCATATCCATCCAATTGCCGCGGTCGGGAATTATCGTTACCACATAATTAAGAATTCCGGTACTTTTATCGACTGCAGTTTGAAAGAAAATACCGGGCGAACGAATAAGTTGTTCTACCACTACCCTTTTACGACCGTTAATTATAAAGCAGCCTTCGGGGGTCATTCTCGGAACATCGGCAAGATAAACTTCCTGCTCCTTCATCTCCCCCGTATCAAGATATATCAATCTGAATTTGGCATAAACCTGAGACTCATATGTAGCCCCGACTCTCAAACAATAATCAATGTCCCTCACGGGTTCTTCGACTCTGGACTCGATGTATTCCAATTTTATCTTCTTCGTCTCGATAGGAAATAGTTTCCTTAAAATCTCGTCAATTC
>JAGHAO010000150.1 GCA_021161495.1 Caldisericaceae bacterium
GACCACATTCAAATTGCAAGAAAAGCAAGAAGAACGTGGCGTGCTCAAACATTATGTGAACTTGAAAAATAAATATGTAGCGGAATAAAAAGAAAATCAGTTTTTTAAATTTTTTTAATTTCCCGTACTGTGGCTAATGTCTTGCGTGCGCCACGATTCTTTCTGCTACTCTTCTTGTTTATTGTGGTCGGATAAGTCAGAAAGATTACTCTTTCCTTCTCTCCTAAGAACCGTACTTGAGACTTTCACCTCATACGGCTCAAGCCTCTCGAATGTTATTAATTTCATTAAATAACACGGCATTGCATATCTGTGCCGTTTCTTTTTCTGGCAACAAAGTAATCTTTCCAACAATAGTCAAACGGATTTGCGGTATTTCTTATTTTGAGGTGTCTTACTATTTTGATTGATTGTGCAGAAAACAGGGTGAATGTTTTCTCTTTTAGATTTCCAAAAAATATCCAGTTTTTGTTTCCAATTGATGTAAAATATTTCTGCTTAATCCATCCTTTTGATTTTGTTGTATGACGCCTTTTTGCCCAGTTCCATATGCTCCTGAAAATGATGGAATCAAGTTTGGCAAACGCTCTTGATGAGATGATTTTCCGATGATAGTTACTCCAACCTCGAATGATTGGATTGAGAATTCTTATCAGTTTAGCTGAACTTTTAGACTTATTCTCTTTTATCAATCTCCGAAGTTTCTGCACATTTGCATTAAAACTTTTTTTCGAAGGTTTAATCAGGCATTTCCCTTTGTATTTTCGCACATTCTGACCAAGAAAATCAAAGCCGTCATCAATATGAACGATTTTTGTCTTCTCCTCCGAAAGTACTAATCCCCTTTCTTTCAGGAATTTTATGATAGCCGGTTTTATCTGATTTTCCAGTACATCTCTGTCGTTGCAAGTTACGATGAAATCATCGGCATATCGTACAAAGTGAACCTGATATTTGTTGTTCCTTTTCTCTCCGGTTTTCGTGTATTTTGTAACATCACCGGCTAAGTCAATTATTCTCTCCATTCCGTCCAGCGTCATATTTGCCAGAGTCGGGGAGATGATTCCGCCTTGCGGAGTTCCGGATTTTGTACAAAACAAATTATCACCTTCAATAAAACCACATTTTAGCCATTGCTTTAGAATTTTCCGATTTAACGGAATATTATCCAGAAGCCATTCGTGACTGATATGGTCGAAACAACCCTTAATGTCACCTTCTAATACCCATTGAGCTGAACTCTTTCTACCGAGAACGATGAAACATTGACGAATGGCATCAGCACAACTTCTCTTGGAACGAAATCCATAAGAGTTTCTGTCTGCTGTTGTTTCCGCCAACGGTTCTAACGCCATCAGATAGAGAGCTTGGAACGCTCTATCCCGTATCGTTGGAATCCCTAATTCTCTGGTTTTCCCATTTGATTTTGGGATACTCACTCTTCGCAGAGGTGACGCTTTGTAATCTTTTGATTTTAGATTTAAAGCAGCTTGCCATTTTGAGTTTGCGGTACTCCAAAGTTGGTGGTCAACCCCTGATGTTCGTTTGCCTTTGTTTTCCGTAACTCGTTTTACTGCGAGAAGCTTCGCTGAAAAAGATTTGGTTAGAATAAATTGAAGAGATTTAACCTTACGGTTTTGTCCCTTCTGCTTTGCCTTTACGATACGTTCCTGCAATAATCTTACTGTTTTATAAATTTCTTTCCATTGGATATTATTCCAATTTTCACTTCCAACAGTCTCAGACGCATATTTTGTAATCAATACAAACTCCCTTTGCTTTCTGAATTATAAGTTTTCTTACAGTTTCTCGTAAAGAGAGACCTCGTAGAAGTCTGCTTCCCGATTTTACATCGGGATGAGATAATGTTTCAATCTCTATCCTTCCCGTTACAGAAAGGCATTCGCTTTTTCTACATTCCCATATCCGCATTCCATTCGGCTTCCCTCACGGTTTGCTTACTCCAATAAATTGGAGAGAAATACGGACTTACCAAGTTCTGCATAATTAACAAATAAATAACTTAGGTTCGGACTTTCCACCGGAGGAACTACGTTCACGTGTATTTTCGCACCCACAATACAACCTGTCCTCGCACCTTTTGGTTATAGCCTATCAACAGTTTTGGCTATTATAACATCACGATGTTTATCATCCGTTCACTTATGTTAACCTTATTACTCAAGCCTGATTGCTGTCCGCATTACTGTTCGCAGATTCGAGACAATCTCACGATTTTCTCTTAACAGCAACTTTTGTCCCGAAAGCTTTGCACCCTGAGATTACTCTCAACGCACATCCCGGTAGGCTACTGACTGTGAAAAATCAGGTGGAATCAGAAGAGTCTTAACCCCTCGTCCCACAATTAATTATACAACTTCTTGTCGCACGGCACGTGTGTTAGGTGATTTAATTATTCAAAACTCCACCAACTTTTTCGCCACGCTAAACCAAAACCGTTATCAAGTTAAAAACGGTACGCTCACGCTGAATAATTCAATTACCGACAAAGAAAAACAGCTGAAAGAATGCAAGAACTTTTTAGAATCAAACTCCAAAATCTTGCGTTCTCTTAATTAAATTCTTCTTTAAAGCAATGCTCACTTTAGTTATAATCAAATTCTCACTCACAATTCTTGCAACGAAATTCTTACGCTTTTTCTTTCATCCTTTTCATTCATTTTTCGCCAATGTTAAACTTTAAAAGCAAAATTGTTGAAACTTTCATTTTTTGCAACCTTGCTTGAAAAATTCGTCTGTTTTCCGTTAAAAAAATAATTCCTCTTTTGTTCACATCATGTTTCACGCCAAAACTCTCACTTTTTTCTGTTATCGTTACAAACTTTATGCTGAATTTGATTCGCTTCATCGTTAACTTTAATTTTTGCCGTTGCCAGAAGCCGAACTTTAGACTTTTCAAATATCAAAACCGTTGGAATTTGCCCAAGATTTTTCACTTCGCCGTTCAGTTTAACTTACTTTTGTTTTCTTTTATCGTTTCTTTTAAAAAACTTCGAATTTAGAGAAAACAGACGAATTTTTCACTTTTATTTTTCTTTCAAAGAACAATTTTTGCGCCGAAGAATTTTGCTGGATTTCTTCAACCCGCTAAATATTTTTTTTTAAAGTCACCTAATGTCTTGCGTGCGCCACGATTCTTCCTGCTTTTCTTCTTGTTTATTGTGGGCA
>JAGHAO010000037.1 GCA_021161495.1 Caldisericaceae bacterium
GCACTTGCCGAGGACGGTTCGCTTGCCGCAAAAATCCTTGATTTTCGATTTAAGGAAAAAGATTCTTGTTTAAACGGGCACAGTATGGGCAATCTTTTAGTTGCGGCACTTACAAGAATAAGGGGTGATTTCGGCGACGCCGTAATTAGCCTCGGAAAATTGCTCGGAATTAACGGGGAGGTAATGCCTTTTACAACGGAAGATACTTCTCTTGTTGCCGAATTTGAGGATGGAACTGTTATTGAAGGTGAATCCGAAATTACATCCTACAGAGGTAAAATTAGAAAATTAATGATAAAACCAGACAATGCAAAGCCTTATATGAAAGCATTAAAGCGCATTCATGATGCGGATGTCATAGTTATAGGCCCCGGGAGTCTATACACGAGCGTTATTCCACCTCTGCTCCTGCCCGCAATAAACGATACGATTGTAAGGAGCAAAGCAACCAAAATATTTATTTGCAATATAATGACTGAGCCCGGCGAAACAGACAATTTCGCTGCATCAGACCACCTTAAGGTAATCTTATCCGTGCTTGGCAACGGATCTATTGATTACGTTTTGCTGAATACTGGAAGAATAAGTGACTATTTATTGAAAAAGTATGCGGCTTCCGGTGCGGTTCCGGTAAAAGCCGATATCGAAAATTTAAAGAAACTTGGTGTAAAATGCATTGCAAAAAATTTTGTATCCGAAAGGGGTGAGACGGTACGGCACAATTCAATAAAGTTAGCAAAAGAAATTCTCTCCGTAACAAGAAAGAGTCGTTAAATTTTCTCTGTAAAAGCGAGTTATCGCGCGTTATAACTTCTCCGGATGCGGAGTTCTACGGTTTAATTGTTTCGAATGGTAAAATCGTTTTCGCAAACAAAGGAGTCGGGTTGCTTTTCAGTTCCCGGGAATTCTCCGTTATACGAAAAATTGTTAAACTCGCTAACAGTTTGGACTTCGAAAGGGAAGAAGATATTCTCCAAAAAGAAAAAGACCGGGTTGCCGTGGAATTTAGCGGTATAAAATACATTCCGAAGTTTGACGAAATTAGGAATACGGTGCTGTATAAATATTCTTCTTCTCAAAAAAGGTCTTTTTTGCGTGGAATATATTTGGGGTGCGGTATTCTCTCCACTCCACCTTCATATCATCTTGAATTTAGGTTTGAAAAACCCGACGAATTGGAACTTGTAAAAAAACTTATTTCAGAATTCGCAATTAAAAATTCCGAAAGAAATAATATAATATATATAGCGGGGCGTGAGAACGTGAAGCAATTTATTTACATTGTGGGAGCTGAAAAGACGTATATGCTTATGGAAGAAGATGCGGTCAATAAAAAAATTCTTAATGACACAAACCGAAAATTAAATTTTGAATTTGCCAATTTGGAAAGGCAGTCGAAGGCTGCGTTGCGGCAAGTAAATATCTTAAAAAAGATGGAAGAGGAGGGCCTTTTGGATAAGTTGTCCGATAGGCTGAAGGAAGTCGCGCTTTTGAGATTGCAGTATCCTTACTTGTCGCTTTCGGAATTGTCGGAAAAGACTCACAACAGATTATCGAAGCAAGCCATATATTACAGGCTTAAGAAAATAACGGACGATTTTGAATAGTTTATGAAAAATAAGCAGAGGCAAGAAGGTTCTTTAAGGTTAAAGTTTGTTCCGTATCTCACTTTGCGTTCCAAACTTTTTGAAATGAATTTAACTGACTTAAACGATTTTGTAAACGAAATTGTGGTAACTAATCCGTTTATTGAAGAAGATAGAATGGTACCTTTGCAAAATGCCGAATGGGAAAGGTATGTTTCACAAAGTGAAGATATGTATTCCAATTTGCTTCACCAGCTGCGTATGCTCGACATTGATAAACAAACAGAAATAATTGCCGAGTTTATCATTAACAATCTCGACGAAAAAGGGTATTTTACAATGCCGTTGGAAAAAGTTGCAAAAAACTTTCATACTTCGGTGAAGCAAGTAGAGAAGGCGCTTAAAAAAGTGCAGGAACTTGAGCCTCCCGGAATCGGTGCAAGAAACATTCAGGAATGTTTTTTGCTTCAGCTTATGGCTGAAGAGAACCCGAGCCCGAAGATTAAGCACATAATAATGAATCATCTCGAGGAACTCGCAAACGATAAATTTGCAGGTATATCAAAAAAAACAGGAGTGAGTGAAGAATTCTTAAAAGGCCTAAAGGAGAAGTTGAGCCATTTTACGGTAGCACCCGGTTTTGCCTTTAAGCAAGAAAAGATAAAGATTGTTGTGCCGGATATCATAATAAAGCAGATAGGGAATTCTTTCGAAGTGTTTTTAAACCGGAAGTTCAGGAGAAGTTTCCACCTAAAAGAAGATTATATGGAAATGATTAAAAATATGCAAAATGAAAAAGCAAAGAAATTTAGGCAGATGGCGGAAAATGCAAAATGGATTGCAAAATCTGTAGAGGAAAGGGACAGCGCACTTTTTAATATCGGGCAATTTATTGTGCAGAATGAAGCGGAGTTTCTCAGCGGTAAAATGCCATATCCTAAAAAAAATACATTTGAGAAGTTTGCAGAATATTTGAATTCCGACATCTCATCCGTTACCAGGCTTATGCAGAATAAATTCGTAGAAACTCCGGTAGGCATTTATCCGCTGCGTTATTTCGTTCAGCACAAGGCGCGGGACTTCAACGATGAGCGGTTAAAAATTAAAATAAAAGAGATAATCGATAGTGAGGATAAAAAACATCCGCTTAGTGACGAAGAAATTGCGAAAGAAATCGTGAAATTAGGCATTAATGTCAAAAGAAGAACAATAACAAAATATAGAAAAATTCTTGGTATTCCTTCGAGTAATAAAAGACGTATTGACTAATAATTCAAATCC
>JAGHAO010000058.1 GCA_021161495.1 Caldisericaceae bacterium
ACCCCGCAAACCGCATAACTTCGTAAAAAGCGTCTATTCATCATACTTTCCTAAAAATGTCCTCCTCGTACCTGGTACTAAGCGGACATTTTACAAGAAATTCATCGCCATCTAACGCTTTATTTATAAGCAGTGTCCGGTTCGTACCTGGTACTAAGCGGACATTTTTGTCTCGTCGCCTTGTGATGTTTCTTTTCCGTTGCCCTTGAAACGTACCCTCTTTTCCACCCTGAAATGTATTTGTTCAGAGTCTCAATTCGAGGGAACAAACCTCCTATTCTTTTTTTGTCATCCTCGAGCGTTCTTTGCGCTCTTTTCCTTGGCACGCATTACGCCAAGCGGGTCTCCCTTCCTGTCACCCTGAGCGTATTTTGCGAAGGGTCTCGTTTTTAATTTTTTTATTGAAGTGTACTCCAAAAACGGAAAAATATGAGACTCTGAAACAAGTGCTCGCCTTCGGCGAGGAAAAGAATGCAGAGTAACAAATACGAGATTCTTCTGTCGCTACGTTCCATTAGAATGACTGCCTTTTTGTCGCCCTGAAACGTCTTTACTCAGGGTCTCTGCTCTAACAACGAGGAATATTTTCGGAAAAATTTTTTTAACCCCCGTATTGATTTTTCCGTCAAATTTGATATCATTCTTTTGGCAAATGCGGAGAGATGACCGAGCGGTTGAAGGTGCACGCCTGGAGAGCGTGTGCGGGTCAAAAGCCTGCCGTGGGTTCGAATCCCACTCTCTCCGCCATTTTTATTTGTCAAAAAAATTCTCTGTGGTAAAATTGAAAAATTATCTGCGAGGAGGCATTAATGGATGGTATAGCTATTTTTGGATTAGGGTTTGTCGGATTACCTTTGGCCCTTACTTATACAATGTTCGGAAAGAAAGTTTACGGGGTGGACATAAACTCCGAATACATCAAAGAACTCAGGCAATTCCAAACTCATATTCTTGAAAATTACAAAGGGAAAACAATCAATGAAATTCTGAAAGAATCGATCGAAAAAGGGCTATTCGTTCCAACCAATTCACCGGAAGAAGCACTAAAAAATGTAACCAATATAATCGTAACAGTAGGAATTCCGATAGAGAGGGGCACGTTAAAAAAAGAAGTTTTTTCAAATGCTATTCACACGATAGGAAAATGCCTTAAAAAAGGCGATACTGTCTTAATTCGTTCCACCATTCCGCCGGGAACCACGAGAAATATCGTAAAACCGATCCTTGAAAAGGAAAGCAATCTTATATGTTGCAAAGATTTTTATCTTGCTTACTCATCCGAAAGGATTGCCGAAGGAAAAGCATTTGAGGAATTTCAAACAATGCCGGTTGCAGTAGGCGCTATGGACGAAGAAAGTAAAAAACGTGCCGTCAAACTACTCTCAATTATAAACAAAGAGAAAATATACGAGGCATCTTGTCCTGAAGTCGTGGAAATATCCAAACTTATGGAAAACAGTTCTCGCGATGTGAATATTGCATTGTCCAACGAACTTGCTTCGCTTACCGAAGCCCTGAATGTGGACACTCTCGAAGTGATAGAAGTTGCAAACACCCACAAGAGAGTGCATCTTTTAACGCCCGGTATCGGCGTAGGAGGACATTGCATTCCTTATTCTTCACTGTACATTTTCGATAAATCGGACGAATTAAACCTTCCGATGAAACTTCTCCACACAGCAAGAGAGATAAACGACAGAAGGCCGTTGGATGTTCTGAAAACAATCGAAAATAAACTCAAAGATCTCGGAAAAGAGATTGAAAATTCGAGGTTTGCAATTATAGGAGTCGCAATGAAAGACAATTCTTCTGATATTTCCGAGAGTCCCGCAATGCGCCTTAAAGATTTAATATTACAAGCGGGAGGAAATCTTCTTTGGTTCGACCCGAACGTAAAAGGCAACTTTCCGCTCAGAGCGAGCAATACGGAAGAAGCTTTGAAGGATGCGGATGTCGTCATCATCCCTATAAAACAAGATAATATCCGTTTGAGCCTTGAAAAAATTTCCGCAAATGCAAAAAAAGGCGCGATTATTTTTGACGCAAGAAGGCTCATCGATAAAGAATCCGCCGAAAAAGAGGGATTTATCTACATTACGGTATGAGGATTTACGTAGCGGATATTCCCGTAGACAATGTAGACAAAAAAGAAGCGCTTTCCAAGATAGAAAGTTTTTTAAAAACCGATTCTCCTCATTTTGCGGTGGCAATAAACCCGGAAAAGATTATTAAAGCATATAAAGATTGCGAACTAAAAGAAATTTTAAAAAAGAGCGATTTAAACTTTGTGGACGGAATAGGAGTCATCTGGAGCGCAAAAATCTTTTACAAGCAACGTTTTAAGAAACGTGTTCCCGGAATAGATCTTTTTTTGGATCTTCTAAAACTTGCAAGTGAAAAAAAATACTCCGTCTTTCTTCTCGGATCTACGGAAAATGCCATTCAAAACGCAGTAAAATCCCTGCAAAACAGTTTTCCCGAATTAAAAATTGCCGGATATCACAACGGATATTTCAAGAACGAAAAAGAAGTAGTGCAAACAATTGCAAAGAGCAATGCGGACATCCTCTTTGTCGGAATGGGCAGCCCGAAGCAGGAAAAATTTATCTTCAGAAACTTAAAAAATCTGAACGTGAAATTTGCAATGGGCGTGGGAGGAAGTTTTAACGTATTATCCGGAGAGTTCAAACGTGCCCCCGCTTTAATACAAAATTTGGGCCTTGAATGGCTTTACAGGTTTTTGTTAGACCCCAAAAGACTTCCCAGAATCCTCTCCCTTCCGAAATTTGTTCTGCTTGTTATGCGTGTCCCGCAAAAAATAGAAGACGAAGTGGACTTTTTCGGAATAAAAATTTCCAATCGCCCGAAAAAAGAGAACATTGCCATTGTGGAAGGTTTTGTAAAAGACAGAGAGAAAACTCACCTTATTGTAACATTGAACGGCGAAATGGCCTCAAAAGCATTTGACGATCCGGAATTTTTAAAGATACTCCGGGACGCTGATCTCGTTATCCCCGACGGAATAGGTATCGTATGGGGTGCGAGAAAATTCGGAAAAAGGATTATGTACAGGATTCCGGGAATAGAATTTGCATGGGATCTGCTTAAAGCTTTGGAAGAAAAGAACTACCGGGTTTATTTCTTGGGAGCAAAAGGAAAAGTTCTTAAAAAGGCAATTGAAAAAATACGTTCGGAATTTCCGAAATTAAATATTGCAGGGCATCATTCCGGATATTTTGATAAAATAGAAGAATCGGAGATAATAGAAGAAATAAATAATAAAAATATAGATATTTTATTTGCCGGTATGGGAGGCGGAAAACAGGAAAAGTGGATTCGCCGGCATAAGGAGCTGAACGTACCCGTAGCAATAGGCGTGGGAGGCTCTTTCGATGTTTGGAGTGGAAAAGTAAGAAGAGCACCCTCGTCGGTGCAGAAAATGGGGCTTGAATGGCTTTACAGGATGCTTATTCAACCTGCAAGGTTGTTTCGGATGAAGCATATTGTATTATTTGTAATCAAAGTGTTATTTAAAAAGGATAAATAGGAGGGTTTATGAAAATTGTAGTTACCGTGAAGGTAGTTCCGGAAAAGATAAAATTTAACAAAGAAACAAAAAGAATAGACAGAAGCGAGGTAAAGATGATTTTGAACCCCGTTGATCTCGTTGCGGCGGAAGAAGCGAACAAACTGCGAAATAGCAACGATGAATTAATTGCAATATCAATGGGTCCTCCGTCTGCTGCC
The DNA here is from genome assembly GCA_021161495.1 of Caldisericaceae bacterium. Classification (GTDB taxonomy): domain Bacteria; phylum Caldisericota; class Caldisericia; order Caldisericales; family Caldisericaceae; genus AUK232. The sequence continues at coordinate 3,748 of JAGHAO010000058.1, forward strand.
GAAACACTGAACTCGCTTTTCAAATACGGATTTGATAAAGTATATCTTTTATCCGATCCCGCATTTGCAGGTTCCGATACATTGGCAACGGCATATATCCTTTCTATGGGAATTAAAAAACTCGTGCCGGATTTTGATATTATTTTTCAGGGAGATTACTCCATTGACGGCGCAACCGGGCAAATTCCGGGCGAACTTGCCGCATTTCTTGGCATTCCGTTTCTTACTCACGTAAACAGTGTAAACAGGAAAGAAATCGTAAGGAAAACAGAAACGCATCTGGAACGTTTTCAATTCATAACACCCGTGCTTCTGTCCGTTTCGGACGACGCAAACTACGGAATATCGCCAAATCTGTTTTACTTAAAAGATTCCATCGAAAAAAATACGGAAATAATCAATAATGACACTTTAAAAGCTAACACGGAATTTTGCGGGCTAAACGGTTCAAGAACACTCGTTTCGTCAGTTGTGCAAAACGAGGTTAAAACTTCAACGGAAGTAATTAAAGAAAACGGCGCCGAGCAGGCGGCAAAGTTGTTAAAAGAGGTGGGAATAATATGAGAATACTTGTTTTTACGGGAGAGTACAACAATGCGATCCGTACGGCAAAAGAGATATCCGATGACATAATCACGGCATCGTTTAAACAATGTGCTGATTGCGCCGAATTTGTGCCAGACAAAAAAATAACATCGTTTGAAAGCGGGGTTTCCTTTATCGAATCGGTTGAAGAAAAAACTTCACCGGATGCGATTTTTTTCAGTGACGAAACCATAATTAGGGAGAGTGCTTCGTTCTTTGCCGGCAAACGCCGTTTGGGGCTTATATCTCATAGCAATAAAGTCTTTATTAAAGACGGAAAAATAATAGGAGTCGTACCCGGTTGGGAAAACCTGTCGGCAGAGGTCTTCTCTTTAACAAAACCCGTACTGCTACTGCTTAATGCAAAAGAAAAAATAACATTAAACAAAAAATCGCCGGAAATCATAAAAGTGGATTCCTCTTTACTCAAATTCGAAGGTTCTGCCGAATTCAAGAAAAATCCGCTCGAGAATGCAAATGTTGTAATAGGGATAGGGAGGGGCGTAAGGAAAAATTTAATTCCTAAAATAGAAAAATTGGCCGAAAAGATCGGAGCCGAAATCGGATGCACAAGGCCTGTTGCAGACTCGGGTTTGATACCGTTGAATAAAGTTATCGGAGATTCCGGAGTGCAAATAAATCCGAAAGTATATATCGCTTTCGGAATTTCCGGAGCAATACAGCATATGTCCGGTGTAAACGCAAATTATATTATTTCAATAAACAGCGATGCAAACGCACCTATTTTTTCGGTTTCCGCGCTTCCCATTTTGGGAAAAGCCGAGGAGGTATTACCGCAACTCGAAGAATGGATAAAAAATATCTCGTAGTCAAAAAGAGAAAAGGCCTGAATAAATTTGTATTACCCGCATTCGACATTAAAATCGGAACGGAGGACGTAAAAATAGAAAATTCAACGGGAAGATATGCGGCTGAAAATATTTATGCATCTTTTGACATACCCAATTTTAAAAAATCGTTGGTTGACGGGTTTGCCGTGCATTCCGGTGACGTAAGAGGAGCATCCCCGTCAAACCCCGTGCCTTTGAAATTGAAAGCAACCTTAAAAATAGGCGAATCCTACGGAGACACCCTCAAAAAGGGAGAAACGGTTTTTGTCCCGACAGGCGGGGTTGTCCCGAAAGAAGCGGACGCCGTTGTAATGATTGAATTTTGTGAAATACAGGGAAACGAAGTATTCGTCTACAGAGACATTGCAAAAAATGAGAATCTGATTAAGGCAGGCGATGACATCAAAAAGGGCGCGCAGATTCTAAAAATCGGAGAAAAAATTACTTCGGAAAAAATTGCCTCGTTAAGGGCATTCGGAATCAAAAAACTATCGGTTTACAGAAAAATACGAATCGGGATAATATCCACCGGAGACGAACTCGTTGACAGCGGGAAAGCGGAGTTTGGGAAAATATACGACATTAACGGATATACAATATTTGCGGAAAGTACCAAATGGAATTTTATACCTCGTTACTACGGGATAATAAGAGACGATAAAAACCTTATAAAAGAAGCACTTAAAAAGGCACTATCGGAAAACGATATTGTCGTGATGAGCGGTGGCACAAGCAAAGGGAGTTTTGATTACACCGTATCGGCAATAGAAGAGTTAAAAAACGGAAAGGTGTTGATCCACGGTTTACATCTATCGCCCGGAAAGCCTACGGTAATAGGTGTTTCGGAAAGGAAATTAATCGCGGGGCTATCGGGAAACCCTCTATCTTCCTTCTTAGTGTTTAAGAAGGTTATAATCCCGCTTGTTTTCGAAAAATGCAACCTTATATATGAAACGAGGGAAATTTTTGCGGAAATAACGGAAAATGTCCCCTCCAGAAAGGGGCGGGAGGAGTTCATCATAGGAAAGTTAATCCTCAAAAACGGCAAGAATACGGTAAAACCGCTATTTTCCGAATCCGCATTCTCGGGTATTCTTGCAAAGGGCGACGGATTTATAGTTGTTCCTCTGATGAGTGAGGGGATCAAAAAAGGAGAGAAGGTGAAATTCGAATTATGGTAGAAGGACGAGAGCTTTTTCTTGAAAAGAAGACTTTAAAAGAAGCCGTAAAGATATGGGATAAATTCATAGATGGCAAAGGGTATCCTTTTATTCTCGGCACCGAATTTACGGATACGGAAAAAGCGACAGGCAGAATCTCGGCAGATGCGGCATATTCCGCACAATCCTCTCCTTTTTACACAGCCTCGGCAGTTGACGGTATTGCGGTAAATGCGGAAAAAACAGCAGGTGCATCGGTATCTAATCCTAAGATTCTTCTTCTTAACAAAGACGGAATCCTTGTAAATACCGGCGATTCTCTGCCACCGAATTTTAATGCCGTAATAATGATAGAAAATGTTGAGATGCTGAACGGAAAAAAGTTCAGGATCCTTTCATCCGTTCCCCCGTATAAAAACGTCCGTTTGATAGGTGAAGATATCGGTATAAAAGAAACAATCTTATTTCCCAACGAAAGGATTACACCCGCAAATATCGGAGTTTTGCTTGCGGGAGGCATCACAAAAGTCAAAGTATATAAAAAGCCGAAGGTTTTGATAATACCCACCGGAGAGGAAATCAAAAAACCGGGTAAACGGATTAAAGTAGGCGATATTATAGATACGAATTCATATATGTTTAAAAGTATGGTGGAACAAAGCGGGGGAGAAGCAAAAATTGCCGAAATCCATCCCAACAATGTTAATGCAATTTGCCGAACTCTCGAAAACAACAAAGATTTCTTTGACTTGTTTATTATAGAAGGCGGTTCCGCAAAAGGTTCCAAAGACCTTACTGCAAAAGTGTTTCAAAAAACAGGAAAGATCTTTATCCACGGAATCTCAATTCAGCCCGGTAAACCCGCAATATTAGGTGCTATTTTCGGTAAACCTGCGTTTGGAATGCCGGGGTTTCCCGTTTCTTCATTTATTATCGGGCACCTGTTTTTAGGTAAAACAATTACCAAAATGCAGGGATTAGAACCGCCAAAACCCGCATTTATAAAAGCAACGATAAAGAGGCCTCTTACTTCCTCAATAGGAGTAACGGAATTTGTAAGGGTGAAGTTAGGAAAAGTAAACAAAGAAATAGTCGCAGTGCCCCTAAAAAAGGGGGCGGGCGTCCTTTCTTCCGTTTCCAATGCAGACGGGCTCCTTAAAGTTAACTTCGACCGTGAAGGGATAGAACCGGGAAGTTGTGTTAAAATCGAACTTCTTAAAAACGAAGATCCGAAAAACGGGATCATTTTCATCGGAAGCAACGACCCGCTTTTGAACTTTCTATTTTCCTACGTAAAAAAGAAAAATCCGGATTTTCATTTCGGGATAATAAGCAGCGGAAGCCTCGGAGGGTTGCTTGCGTTTGAGCACGGGGAATGCAACGTTACCGCTGCGCACCTTTTCGATGAAAAATCGGAAACATACAATACGCCTTTTCTGAAAAAATATCTTACGAAAAATTATTTCACCGTAAGGCTTTCCGTAAGAGAACAAGGACTTATTGTCGCAAAGGGTAATCCGAAACGGATAAAAGGAATCAAGGACCTTTTGAGAAAAGACATCGTATTTGTAAA
>JAGHAO010000066.1 GCA_021161495.1 Caldisericaceae bacterium
AGACAACACGGAAGAAAAAAACAAACTCAAAGAAACGATGAAAACCGCGCTCGAATTTTTCAAAAGCAAACTGAATGCGGAAGTCGTTTCTTACCTTGAAAACAGGGGGGTAAAGCAATCCTCGATAGAAAAATTCTCTCTCGGATACGCCCCTAAGAACGGGAACGAATTCATCGCGTATATGCACAAAAAAAATATTCCCGATGATTTGATGGAAAAAGCGGGGCTTGTCAGGAGAAACGAAGAAGGAGTTTTACACTCTTATTTTAGGAACAGAGTAATGATACCCATATTTAACCTGAGAGGAGAGGTTGTTGCATTCGGAGGAAGAATTTTCGGAAACGGTGAACCTAAATACCTTAACTCTCCGGACACGGAGCTTTTTACGAAGGGCAATTTGCTTTACCCGATAAATTTCGCAAAAGAAGGAATCAGAAAAGAGAAATCGGCGCTCGTTACGGAAGGTTATTTTGACGCGTTAATCTTGCAGCAGGAAGGGATAACAAACGCTGTTTGCTCAATGGGAACCTCTTTTACGGATGCACAGGCAAAACTTATAAAAAGATTTGCGGAAACAGTATATTTTCTTTACGACGACGATGCTGCCGGAGTTAAAGGGGCGGAGCGTGCGGTGGAAGTTTGTAGCAAGAGAAGTCTTTCCGTGAAAATTGCCGTTCCGTTCGAGGGGCTCGACCCGGACGAAATTGTCCTGAGATACGGGAGAGAAAAAATACAAAATATGATTAAAGAAGCAAAAGATCCGCTCGTATTCATTGCGGAGGCCGAAATCAAAAAGGAAGGAAACACTCCTCAGGGAAGGGCAAAGGTCATTCAAAAATTATTGGAAGTGGTGAAAGGGATTGCGAACAAAACCGAAGCATACGAATACTTGAAAGAAATTTCCAGAATGTTCGATACGGATATGAGCGTTCTTATAGACCAGTACAATTCTCTGAAAACAGCATACGGGAGGAGAAGAAAAAAAGAATTCCTGCCCGCAAAAATAAGCAAGATCACCGCTGCCGAACGGCTTCTCACTCAGGCGGTTTTGCAAAAGCCGGAAACTCTTTCTGTTATAGAAGAAAAAATCGACGTGGAAGAATTTTTTGACGAAGAATACCTCGATATTTTCAGGCGTGCCAAAGAAGATATAGAAAACGGAATTATGCCTGATCCCAAAAATTGGAGCAACCTCACTGAAAATGAACTCTCCATCGCCACGGAACTTATGCTGAAAGATGAAATGCTCATAAATGAAAGAGCAATAATGCAGACCCTGGAAAATCTTAAAAAAGATTTGTTTTTACGCAGCAGGGCATTAGAAGCATTCAACGAATTTAAGGAAACAGGAAATCTGGAAAAACTGAAAGAATACAATGAAATTTTAAGAGAACTCAAAGGAAGGTGATAAGAGATGAATGAAGAAAAAGAAAAATCCCTGAAAATGATTAAAAACTACCTGAAAAAACTTAAAAACCTTACCAAAGAAGAGAAAGAAGTAGTAAGAAAGCTCTTTGAACGAGGCAGGATAACGGGGGCGCTTACATACGAGGAAATAGCGGAGGCACTTTACAAAATTCCCCTTTCGGTAAAACGTATAGACGAGTTTTACAATATGCTTTCCAAAATCGGCGTTAAATTCGGAAGTGCAAGAAACCTCACAAAAGCAATCGGGAAAAGCGCAAGGCAAGGAGTTGAACAAGCTGAAATCTCGGAGCTTAGAAACCCGGTGCAGTCATATCTTTCAAATATAGGTGCAATAGACCTTCTTACTCCGGAAGAAGAGCAGTACTTAGGGCGGAAAATAAAAGAAGAAAACGACGAAGAAGCGAAGAAAAAGCTTATAGAGGCAAACCTCAGGCTTGTCGTAAGCATAGCAAAGAGATACACGGGGCACGGGCTTTCATTTTTGGATCTCGTCCAGGAAGGTAATCTCGGTTTGATTCGTGCCGTGGAAAAGTTCGACTATACAAAAGGATACAGGTTCTCCACTTATGCAACCTGGTGGATAAGGCAGGCAATCACGCGTGCACTTGCCGATCAATCAAGACTTATCAGAGTGCCTGTGCATATGGTTGAAAGCATCAACAAAATCGAACGTGCGGTAAAAGAACTTATGCAGGAATTGGGAAGGGAGCCAACGTACAAGGAAATCGCAGAACGCACTGGAATTCCGGAAAAGAAAATCACAAAATACCTGCGTCTTGCGCAGCAGCCTCTGTCCCTTGAAATGCCCGTAGGTGACGAAGACGAAAGTAGGCTTGAAAACTTTATTGAGGACAACCGCTCACTTACTCCCGAAGGGGAAACAATGAACTCCTACTACAAGGAGCAGTTGGAGAAGGTTATGAACAAACTGACTCCGCGTGAAAGAGAAATCGTAAAACTCCGTGCGGGACTCGGCGGAGAATACCCTCATACGCTTGAAGAAGTGGGCACAATCTTCGGAGTAACAAGGGAAAGAATAAGGCAGATAGAGGTAAAAGCAAAGAGGAAACTTCAAAAATACCTCAAAGAGCTCGAAGCGGAAAAAGAAAAGGCAAGATAATCAATATATTTTTCTCCCAATTTGTTTTGGAGGAAAGTTAATAACCCAGAATTCTTCTTCCGTATGACTATGCCATTCCTTTTTCTCTAATTGTTTTATCAAGCAATGTATGGAGTGTAAAGACACCTTAGGGTGACGAAGGCTGAACAGTCACTCTGCACTCTTTTCCTTGCCAAAGGCGAGCACTTGTTTCAGAGTCTCTCTCGCTTTGCTTTCAGAGCGTACTCTGAATAAGGAATTAAAAACGAGACCCTGAATAAAGACATCTCAGAGTGACAAAAATGGGGGACATTTCAGGGTGACAAAGGTAGAGGTCATTCTCGAGGAACGAACGAAGTGAGTGACGAAAAATCTCGTTTTCGTCTTTTCTTTGTCATTCCGGACTTGATCCGGAATCTCATATTTTTGTTTTCAATAGGAGGTTCGAGGGAAATGC
>JAGHAO010000068.1 GCA_021161495.1 Caldisericaceae bacterium
CAAAATCGGAAGAAGAAAAAGCGGAAAAATCAAAAGGCGAACTTGCGGAAACAGAAAAGAAGATTTCCAATCCCCTTTTTATGAAAAGCGAAAAGGAAAAAATCAAGGTTATCGAGAAAAAAATTTCCGAAATAGGCTTTAAGGATACTGTTTTGAACGAACGCCTCGCTTTGCGCGAAAACTTGAGCAAATACAAGGAACTTTACGAAAAACTGAGGGAGGCGGAAACGCACATTTCCGAAATAAAGGAGCGGATAAAAGACGGAGAAACATCAATTTCCGAAATCCGCAAAAGAATCTCCGACGCGAAAACCGCTTTGAGCAAAACGGAAAAAGAGTTAGGCGAACTTGCGGGAAGCGAAGAGGCTTTGAATGCAAAGAGAAAAGAACTGAAAATTCTCCGTGAGGAACTCAAAAAACTCGCTGCCGAAAAGGCACGCGCAGAGGCGGAAATGAAATCTTTGAAAGATGCGGAAACGGAACTTGCAGAACTGAAAAAGCGCCTTGCCGAAACGGAAAAGGAATTGAAAATTTTGGAAGTCTGCAAAGAAATGTTCGGAAAAAGCGGAATCCAGATAGAGATTATCAGGGAGGCAACGCCGATTATAGAGAACATAGCGAATGAAATGCTCTCCGATATGACAAGCGGAAGGATGAGCGTGAAATTCGACACTGTAAAAACCCTGCGCACGAAGAATGCCGTAAGGGACACATTCGAGATAAGCGTTTACGACGGAGGGAACAGAAGGAGGTACGCGCTTTTCAGCGGAGGTGAGCAGTTCAGAATCAACCTTGCAATCCGCATCGCAATCTCCCGCTTCCTTTCCGAACAAGCGGGCACGCCTCTGGAAATGCTCGTGATAGACGAGGGTTTCGGCAGCCAGGACCAATACGGTAGACTGAAAATAATCGAAGAAATCAACAGTTTCAAGGATAAGTTCAAAAAAATCATCATAATTACGCACGTTTCGGAAATAAAGGAGAATTTCCTTCCCTACGAAATCCGCATAGAAAAAGACGAAGCGGGTTCTCACATCATAATCGCCTGATTTTTCGCAAGGGTATAATACCGAACATATGTTTGCATTTTCCCCTTAATTTGCTATAGTATATTTATAATTAAACTATGGCAAAGGAGGGAATATGGATAGGGAAGAATTTGTAGAAAGCAATTGGCAGTATCTGAAAATGCTTTCTTCGGTTTACGCGCGGAAGTTTTTTGCGGAAAAGGACGACCTCGTTCAGGAAGGTGCGCTGGGCGTCTTGGAAGCGTTTGACGCTTACGCAGGCAACATTGACGAAAGCGATCTTACGCGCGTGGCAAAGAAAGTCGCAAGCAGAAAAATGTATAATTTCGTAAAAAAGGAATTGAAGGCAAGGAGGTTTTTATGACGCCTGAAGGCGAGGTGAAATCCATCGTGAGAAGGCATATCGCAAAACTTCCGGAAAAGGAACGTGCGGCGGTTGTGAAAGTATTTCTTGAAAACAAAACGATTTACCTTGCCGCAAAAGAGTTGAAAATAACCAGACACACGCTAAAATATAGGCTGAAAAAGGCAAAAAATGCAATGAGAAAATCGATAACCGAAGAAATCGGTATTGAAAAAATTGAAGAGTTGTTAAAGGAGATGTAAAATGGGATACATTTTTGCGCACCTGCACACGGGTGAAGAAGTTTTGAAATTTCTTGATTATGAAACACGTTCGAGGAAGATGTTCAACTTCGGAACGGTCGGGCCGGATTTTGCATATGCCATAAATCCAGAGACGGAAAAGATACTTCATAACGAAAAGGCTCTGGACGTTGCGGACTTCCTTCTGGAGAATACGGACGAAAAAACGCTTGATTATGCATTGGGCTATGCAACACACATTATCTCCGACGTGGAAACGTATCCCGTGATTATGAAATACGCAAAAGGCAATTTCAATGAATACGTGAGGCTTTCGCTCGTTTTTGACGCATTGCTTGCGAAAAGAATTTACAAAACCTCGATAGAAAAGATAAATTTAGCCTCTAAAATAAACGTTGGCAAGAATTTGCCGGAATCCGTCGAAGATTTGCTGAAAAGCGGCATAAAAAAAGTTTACGGGTTTGAGTTTGAGGCAAACAAAGCATATAAAAAATTTATGGCGTTTTTGGAACTCACTTACGACCCGTTTCTCGTAAAGAGGATGTTTTACCCGCTTGTGAATTTGATAGGCAAAGTAAACATATACAACTTAACCTATCCCGTGAGACTTGACGAAAAGAAATACGAAAAATTTTACGAGGAAACACTCGATGCAACGAAGCGCGGAATAAAGGAAAGCGTTGCGTATATTTCCGTCAAAAAACCGGAACTTTCCCCGAAATAGGTGTGTGTTTCGCCTTTTGAATTTACCGCTCTATACTTGTTTTTAGTTTCCGTGTGAAGATTTATTTCAATACCGTATAAAATTTGTCTCCTAAAAACCTATCCTTTAGTATTTATTCAGAATCTCCGTTTTTTATTCCCTTATTCAAAGTTTGCTTCGTAAGTATAAAAAGACGAGACTCTGAAACAAGTACTCGCCTTCGGCGAGGAAACAAGTGCAGGGTGACTGTTCAGTTGTCACCCTGAAATGTACTAATTCAGGGTCTCGTTTTTGAAAAGAATAGACTCTGAAATAAATTCAGAGTGACAAAGAAAAGATGAAATACGAGATTCTTCGTCACTCACTTCGTTCGTTCTCAAGAATGACCGCCTTGTCACCCTTGAGCGTCCCCCTTTTGTTTGTCGCCCTGGGGTGTATTAACTCAGGGTCTTAAATCGAGGGAACACATTTCCCTCGAAACTCCTATTAAAAGATAAAAGACGAGATTCTTCTGTTGCTACGCTCCATCAGAATGACAAAGAGAGGTGCTGAAACG
>JAGHAO010000051.1 GCA_021161495.1 Caldisericaceae bacterium
ATAAGGTCCCAAGGGTTTGGCTGTTCGCCAATTAAAGCGGCACGCGAGCTGGGTTCAGAACGTCGTGAGACAGTTCGGTCCTAATCCGCTGCGAGCGCAGGAGATTTGAGGGGGTTTCTCCGTAGTACGAGAGGACCCGGAGAAGGGAACCGCTGGTGTACCAGTTGTCCCACCAGGGGCACGCGCTGGGTAGCTAAGTTCCTACCAGATAAACGCTGAAAGCATCTCAAGCGTGAAGCTGACCCCAAGATAAGATCTCCCATCCTTCGTTTCGGCGAAGGAGTAAGACCCCTTGTAGACTACAAGGTTGATAGGCGCGGGGTGTAAGCGCAGTAATGCGTTTAGCTGACGCGTACTAATCGGTCGAGGACTTACTACACCTCATGCAGTTTTGAAGGTACAATCCAATAGAGCGTAAGTAACGCTCTGGTGGCTATGCCGAAGGGGAAACACCCGTTCCCATTCCGAACACGGAAGTTAAGCCCTTCAGGGCCGATGGTACTGCACTGGAAACGGTGTGGGAGAGTAGGTCGCCGCCAGGGCTTTTTTATTTGTGTGAAAAATCTTGTATTGAGCTTATCTAAAATCTCTTTTCCATATAACCATGTTATTCCTTTTTCTCCGATATCTGAGAGAGGAATATTGGATTGTTCATAAATTTTCCATTTGCTTTCTGGATATCTCCGTGAGGAATTCGTCGTTATTAATTGTTTTAATGACTTTTAACTTTTTAGTTCATAAATGAGTTCATTTGGGATACGTATTTTATATAATCCTTTTTCTCTTATTGTTTTATCAACCGATATATATTATAAGGACTCTGAGTAAAAATGTCTCGGAGTGACAAACGAAAAGTCAGTCTGAACCTTGTCCTGCGCTCCTTTCCTCGGAGTGCATTACCCCGAGTTTTATTTCAGGATCGTTTCAGAGTCTCGTATTTTTATACTTTTGGAATGCACTTTGGGTAGAGGGATCAAAAAATAGATCTTAAGTAAAAACATTTCAGGGTGACAACTAAGAAGTCATTCCGAACTTGTTTCGGAATCTCCTCTTTTTATGCTTTTAGGGTGTACCTTGATAAAGGAATTAAAAACGAGACCCTGAGTTAATACATCGCAGGGTGACAAAAAAAGAGAATAGGAGTTTCGAGGGAAATGTGTTCCCTCGATTTAGAGACCCTGAGTAAATACATCTCAGGGTGACGGGGGTGGGGGACATCTCAGGGTGACAAAAAAGGTAGCCATTGTTTCTTATCCTATTTATCATAGTTATAAATTACAACCATTTTTAAGAAAAAGATTAAAAGCAGAGCAGATATTAAGATTGGATCTTTCAGATTATGTAGGCACAAGGGGTGGGAATTTTAGGATACACGATATCTCGCAAGGCAATCGGAGACTTTGACTTTTTGAAAATTGGCAATATAATATAGTAAATAGAGTTAAAGGAGGGGAAATGGCTGAACTAACGGATTTTTTAAGAAATTTACAAATTTCCGAGGAAGATACGGAGAATATAAAAAAAGTCTCTGTTATAGTGAAAAATTACGGTTTTGAAATTATTGACAAAGTGGTTAATGTGCTTTCTCAAGACGAAAAAGTATTGGGTATTCTTAACAAAAATAAGCTCTCTACTCAAAGAGCGAAAGAGTTATGGTATTTTTGGTTAAATATGTTGTTTTCTGCCGAAATTAATAAAGAATTTCATGATAAAATCGCAAAGATTGGGCATACACATGTCGACGCAGGCGTAGATGAAGTTATAGTTGTGGAAACTACCGCTCTCTTTACGAACGCAACAATTAGTAAAATAATTGAAATGCAACTTCCTGGCTATGAAAAAATCATTCCTTCTGTTATTAAAGTGTTTTCTTTGTCGCTTACGATTATGCTTGATTCTTACAGAAATGAACTCATAGAATCTTTCCTTGAATTTACCGGTATGAAACGGGAGTTATTTGAAAAAGAGATTGAGATCCAGAGGAGAAAAAGAAAATCCTAAAGGTGCGGATTTAAAGATTTTTGACTTCTGAATTAACTTCCTTTTGAAGTAAAATCGCATTTGTTTCATGCTTGATTTATTTTATGAAATCATTATAACATATTAATTTTATAAAATACTTTTTGTGTTATAATAATTTTAAAGTAAGGAGGTTAAGTTGGTAAAAGCGACTCGCCGCGGGTTTTCCTTAATTGAAGTTATGATTGCACTTGCAATCCTTGTGATTATTATTGCATCGACGTTGAGTTTACTTGCTTCTGCTTATTCAAGTGTCAGAGATTCCGAAATGCGTGACATTGCGAAAAATGTTGCGATGTACACAATGGAATATATACGTTCAAGAAATGTTACGTCGGATAATCCGTTGGGTTTTAACCCGGCTGATTTCGAAGATCCGGATGAAAATAAAGCTGAACATTATTTACCGGGGCTTATCGACCTTTGGGATATTCCATTACAGGCAAACGGGCACCCGCGCGGTTCTATCTCCAGTGAATTAAAATGCATTAACAATAACCCTTGCCTTCCGGATAAAACATATAATGACTCTCCTCTTTCCTTTTATTATTCACTTCAAGGGTATGTCTCTTTGGGTGATTTTGATCATTTGAGTGCTTCAACCCCTTCTCCTGAAGATGCTAATGCATATATTTGCTCATATCATATACATCATTACCATAATAT
>JAGHAO010000065.1 GCA_021161495.1 Caldisericaceae bacterium
AATTAAATGCGGATTTTTAATTAATATTCTTTCGAACTAAAAACCTGCAAATTAAGTTCTCATTCTTCAGGATACTGCCCCCCCAAAAAGCATTAATATTTACGGTTTTTGTTTCATAAACATTTTTGACGTTCCGGGTATTTTCATTTATTTATAAGCCAAATCAACCCAATCGGGATTAAAAGCCGTAATATTGCAGGCATTAAGAATAACCCTTCAAAAAGTTTATAAAATTTATTTTCCGAATGTTATCTCAGTGATGAGTTTATCGTCTCTCTTTTTCTGAGTGAGAACACAAGAAGTTGCAAAATCCGGCAACGTAAGAGGTGTTACATTCAAACTGTAAAGATTGGCTATGTCGTTAAATCGGGAGTTAACGGAAAGAAACACGGAAGAGTTTCCGGCATTAACCCTCCCTGCCTGTTTGTTTGCAATTTTTTCCAATACGTCCTTATTGTTTGATATTGCAAATAAAGAGGGCATTTCGAGTGTATAGAATTTTGTATTCACGTTTTCGAACGTAATTAAAGCGAAATTATTTATATTTTCTTTTGAGGTTTTCGCCAAAGGCAAAAGGTTTTGCAACTCCGTTTCATAAATCGAATTGCTTATGGGCGTGGATTTTAATACGAAGGCAAACTCGTTTTTGCTCAAGAGAACAAACTCTCCGCTGTTCATAGAAGAAAATGCCGAAAATTTATTGAAGGGAAAGCCTAACTTTTCGGATATTATTATTTGCAATCCGCTTTCGTTAATGAAATTTTTGATTTGGCCGAGTTCCGGTTCCGCAATTTCCAAAGGTGCACCGTCGAAATCGAAGGGATTAAAGAACAGCGTTCCCGTAGGTGCGCCGGTTAACCCGGAAAGCGTCAGAATATTTTTGTCAAATTCGAAGAAAATAGGATACGAAAAGTTCACAAAAGGGATTTTAAGTTTTTCGGTGAATACACTTTCTCCGTTTTTGTAAACTATCCCGTAAAGTGGGGCGTTGGAATTTTTCCAGAGTTGTTGAAAATCCGTGTCATTTTTAATTGGTTCGGTCTTCTGCAGAATCGTTGCGAAGATTCTCTCGATTGCCTGCCTGTCGGTTCCCAAGAATGCCCAATTCCTCCAGCAGGAGGCAAAAAATCTTTTGTTTAAGTTAGATGCCTCAATTAAAGGAAAACCGCTTTCCCACTCCAATGTTGTGTCAAAGGAGTTTTCTTTGAAATCCGCTAAGAGCAAATCTTTCAGTTCGATATCAGTGCTTTCCGGTTTTGTTATGCAGGATACGGAATCTTCTTTTTGCAAGAGATAAATTGTTTGAGCGGAATTTATATCGGAGGGGTATGAAACGGAGATCGAGGGGAAAAGTGCCTGAGTGTAATGCGAATTTCCCGTTTCGATTACGCACAAATCGGATTTCGGAACAAATTGCATAGGAAACACTTCACTTTCGCTAAATCCGTTCGCTTTCAGCAAGTTATTGCCCGTGTACACAAATCCGATAACGAGCAAAATTACCAACGCCCAGACAATAATTCTCCTCATCTCCGTTTACCTCCTTTACTTTTCTGCTATTTCAATTACTTTCTTCGCTATTTCCAAAAACGCTTTTTTGGTTTCGGTTTCTTCGTCCATTGCGGCTGCGGGTATTCCTTTGTCTCCGCCTTCACGCACCTTCATTTCAAGAGGAACTTTGCCAAGAAACGGAACCCCGTTTTCGAAGCTCATTTTTTCTCCACCGCCGTGACCGAAGATTTCACTTTTTGCTCCGCACTTCGGGCAGATAAAGTAAGACATATTTTCAATCACGCCGAGCACCGGAATTTTCATTTCTTTGAACATCCTGAGCGATTTGGAAGCATCGGCAATTGCCACGTTCTGCGGGGTTGTTACGACAAGTCCGTATTTCAAAGGAAGTGTCTGCGTTACCGTAAGCGCCGCATCGCCCGTTCCGGGGGGAAGGTCAATAAGCATATAATCGAGTTCTCCCCATTCCACGTCGTTATACAGTTGTTCGATTGCTTTTGTTACAAGAGGGCCTCTCCAGATAACCGGCGTGGATTGATCCTCAAGAAGGAATCCGAGCGACATCACCTGCACACCGTATTTTTCAATAGGGATAAGCCTTTTTTCTTCGTTTACGTAAGGCCTGTCCGTAATTCCGAACATAATAGGTACGTTTGGCCCGTGAACGTCGGCATCAAGCACACCCACTTTCTTCCCTAATTTTGCAAGGCTTACCGCAAGGTTCACGCTTACGGTGGACTTTCCGACACCGCCCTTTCCGGAGCCTACCGCTATCATATATTTGATTTTCTGCTCCTTTTTGAAGTCTATCTCGATTTCGACTTCCGTTGCACCTATTTGTTTCAACCTGTTTGTAATAACTTCTTTGAGTTTTGCAACATCTTCGTCAGAGATTTTCGGAATTGTTACCGCAATGTAAACTTTGTCTACCAGAACTTTTACTTCCCTCAGCATTCCTACCGAGAGGAGCATCTTTTTAAGACCGGGGACAAACGTTGTTTTTAAAACATCAATCACTTGTGTTTGTTGAACTGCCATTTTACCTCTCCTTTCTTTTCCGGAATTAGATCCGACAATTTAATATTTTTAAATTGTTCGTCGACGCTTTTTTTAATTTTCTTCCAGGCATTCATTGATATGCAATCTTTCGGAAAACAATGAACGGTTTTCTTTTTACCATAGTCGCATTTAATCTCGATGGTTTCCCTTCCCATTGCGTAGATTATTTCGTAAAGAGATATTTTGGAGGGGTCCTTTGCAAGCACGTATCCTCCGGTTCTTCCCCTGATACTTTTCAGCAAACCGTTTTTCCTGAGTTGGGAGCAAATTCTTAGCATATAAGGAAAGGAAACCCGGTTATTTACCGAAATTTCCTTTATACTGGCACGCTTGTCTTCTTTCATTGCTATGTAAATCAACGCCTTGAGGGCATAGCCCTCCAGTGTCGTAACAACCATATTATTTTAACAATGCCCCCACTACAACTTTTATCGCTTCTTCTTCCGTGAGCCCGCGCGCTTGCAGAGTTTCTATTTCTTTGGAGTCAAGCGAACCTATCGCAGCCTCGTGCGTTACTTTCGCAAGTTCGTTCGAAACCCCTACGATAGGCACCGCTTCTGCAACCGCATTGTCCCGCACCACTTCCATACAGTCCACATGCCCCCTGGAATAAGGTGCCGAGGCATTTACCACCGACACAACTTTACTATGTGAATTTCCTTCCAATACCACCCTGCTCTTTATAAGGGCCTTTGCTTCTTCGCCTTTCAGGTTTCCTTTCTCCTCTATGTTTACCTCGTCTGTGTCTTTCGCCCATACTTTGGAATAAAGCTCGAGTTTTCCGCCTTTCTCGACGTCAACGTTGTATTTAATGTCGAGTTTTCCCACACGCCCTTCTTTTAACGTAAACGTGGATTCAAAATACGAATCTTCCCCGACTGTTCCTTCGGTATAAGGAACAACTTCCACTCCGCCTTTATCTCCGTGGAAATGGATTTCTTTGTATCTGAAAAAGCTGTGCTTTCCGATATGCACCTTATATCTCATTTTGTGGACGATATGCTCGGCATTCGGAAAAACACAATGAGAAATCGCATTCATTCCTGCGTTATCTTCTATGTATGCTTCCATATTTATAATTTGAGTACCCTCTTTAGGCAGAACTCCGAAGCATAGTGCCATCGGGTAAAGAATTTTCGTCCCGCTTTTTACCGTGATTTTAACATCGACTCCATCCTTCGTCGGGGTAGGTTCTATAATCAGGCCTTTTACTTCATTTTTGCCGAGAACTTTGTTTCCGCTTATTACAATTGAAGGAACATTCGGATTGGAAAATTCCCCCACTTTTCCTCCGCTTTGCTCGTATGCCTTCATCATTTCGGCGTATTCATCGATTATTTTTGTCGCCATACTATTCACTCCTTTCATTTTTAGCGAGTGACTTTTCCGGTGCACCTTTGTGGTCGCACTTGCTGCACTCATCTTTGAAAAAGTCCGAAATTTCCGCAGGGCTTCCTTCGTTTATAATTTTTCCGTTGCACATAAGGAATGCCTTATCGCCTATTTCGGCAACTTCGTCTCTATGAGTTATAAGCAAAACAGTGGAACCGTTCTCTTTGAAATCCAAAATAAGTTTTTTGATATTTTCCAGAGAAAGGATATCGATTCCGGAGTCCGGTTCGTCCAGTATCACAAGATCCGGGTGCATTGCGTAAACCGCTGCAAGTTCGATTCTTTTTCTTTCTCCCCCGCTGAGCGATTTGTCCACAACACGGTTCATATAGAGAACCGGGTCAAGTGCAACTTTTTCAAGTGCCTCCTTAACGGAAAAAAGTGATTTGTTTTTCATTCCTATTTCGATGTATTCCCTAACCGTGAGCCCTTCGAAGTTTGCAGGTGTTTGCCAGGCAAGGGTCATTCCCGCTTTTGCCCTTTCGGTTACGGAGCAATTTGTAATGTCCTTCCCTTTAAATATAATTTTTCCTCTTTCCGGTTTATACCCGGAAAGGCCCATAAGTACATATGCGAGCGAACTTTTACCTGCTCCGTTTACACCTAAAATTACAGAGATAAGGTTTTGCTCGATTTCTATGTTAAAATCTTTAATGATATATTTATTGCCTTTTTTTAGGTCAAGGTCCTCAATTTCCAAAATTGTGCCCATTACATTAGCCTCCCGTATAATATATTACAACTTTTGTTATATTTTAGCAGGTTTGAACGCCGTGTCAAGATTTTTGCCCGATAATTATTATTCTTTTTGAATTTTCTCCGAATTTTGTTCCGTCGTAATCCCCGAATACTCCCAAAACCTCGATGCCCGCCGCTTTGAAAAGGTTTATCATTTCCGTTGCGGAGTAAATTCTGATATTCCTCAGATATTCTTTTCTTACGGATTTACCGATTATGTATCTGTGAGTGGTTACAACAGAAGTAAGAGGATGAAATCTCCGCCTTTCCAAAATAAACAATTCGCCTTTCTCGCGAAATGTTTCTCTTACGAAATATTTTAAAATGTAATCTCTGTTTTCGATGTCGATAATTAATCTTCCGTGTTTTTTGAGCGCTTCCGCAAATTTCAGCAGAATTTTGAAATTTGTTTCGTCATCGAAGTATCCGAATGATGACCACAGGCTTATTACGCCGTCAAATTCATCTTTGTATTTCAGGTTTCTCAAATCTTCGAGACAAAAGGAAACATTTTTCAGATTTCTGCGCTCCGCATCTTTTTTTGCGTATTCTATGTAAAGAGGGGAACTGTCTACCCCCTTTACGGTAAATCCCAGTTCCCCCAACTTAATGGAATGCCTGCCTATTCCGCAACCTGCGTCGAGAATTTTTCCGCCTTTCGGAATAAATTTCTCAACAAAGCGGACTTGCTTCTCCGTTATTTCCTCGTTTTGATTAAGCAGAAAATATTTTAGGTAAAAATCGTCAAAATATTTTTTTGTCCAATCCGTCATTGCGTAAGCGCTTTTGCAATTTTCGCAGCAACTCTCGCATTGTTTTTTACAAGTTCTATGTTTGCATCGAGTGCCTTTCCCTCACTTATTTCCACTATCCTTGCAAGAAGGAACGGGGTAAGCGCCTTTCCTTTGATTCCTTTTTCGTTCGCTTCGTTAACCGCTCTATCAATCCATTTGTCCACAACTTCTTTTTCTATTTCATATTCTTTTGGTATCGGATTTGCAACCAAAATTGCCGATTCGATTCCGAGAGAATTTTTCGTTTTGTAAATTTTTGCAATCTCTCTTTCCGAGTCCGCTTTTAATATTTCAAGCCCGGATTTTCTTGTATAAAATGCAGGAAATTCGTTTGTTCCGAACCCCACAACGAGCACGCCTTTTGTTTCAAGATATTCAAGAGTTTTCGGAAGGTCGAGTATGGATTTTGCCCCCGCGGAAACAACAATTACATCGGTTTGGGAAAGTTCATCGAGGTCTCTTGAAATATCGAATGTATCGGACGCGCCCCTGTGGACTCCTCCTATTCCGCCCGTTGCAAATACGGAGATCCCTGCAAGTTCGGCAAGATAAGAGGTCGCCGAAACAGTTGTTGCCCCGTCCTTTTTCATTGCAACGCAGAACGGAATTTCCCTTGTCGAAAGTTTTAAAACGCCTTTTGCCTTACCGATGTATTCAATTTCGTCTCTGTTTAACCCTATTATGATTTCTCCGTTTATTACGCCGATCGTTGCGGGAATTGCACCTTCTTTCCTCACTTCTTCTTCAACGTTTATTGCAATTTCCACATTTTTCGGGTACGGCATTCCGTGCGCGATAATCGTGCTTTCCAATGCAACAATGGGTTCTCCGTTTTTTAATGCTTCTAAAATGTCTTCCCTTACTTTCATTTTATTCCCGCCTTGGATAGTTTGTAAAGCGATTCAAGCCCGATTTTTATTGCCGTTTCTTCCCCTTGTTTGTAAATGTTTTCCGTGCCCGCAGGTTTGATTTTGTTGAGATATACATTTCCGTCGAGCCCGAATACGGCACCTGCTTTCACTCCCCTAAACTGTGAAACGATAAAAACGCATCCGCTTTCCATTTCTATCGCTTTTACTCCGCTCTGCACAAATTTTTCCATTTCTTCTTTGGGATACGGAATATAGAAAGGATCTTCCGAGATGACCACTCCGTATGCCACGTCGCTTTTGAGTTCTTTACCGGTTTCGATCATCGTTTTCAAGACATCGAAGTCCGCAACAGCGGGAAAAGAAGGCCTTAAATACGCAGGTGTCGTTCCGTCGTCTCTAACGCTTCCTGTCGCAATTACCACATCTCCTACACTGAGCTTAGGGTCAATTCCTCCTGCGGAACCTACCCGTATGAAAACTTTTCCCCCGAGATGAATGAGTTCTTCCAAAACGATTGCAGTGGAAGGTGCGCCCATTCCGGTAGTCGCAACCGTAATTTTTTCTCCTTTGTAAGTACCGGTGTAAACATAAAGGAGCCTGTACTCATTTACTAACTTCGGGTCTTCTAATAACTTGGAAACTCTTTCCGCACGCTGCGGGTTCCCTACAAGCATTACGTATTCTGCAATGTCTTCTTTTTCGCATTTCAAATGAAATTCCGCCATATCTTACCTCCGTAATTTTTAATGTTTTGCCATAGTATACACCAAAAACAAGTTGTTTGAAATCCTTTGCATAAGCGTATAATATAAACAAAAACTTTTAAGGAGACGAAATATGGGAAAAGATGTTTTAAGCAGGTTTCTCGAATATGTCAAAATTGATACACAGGCAAATGAAGATTCGGAAGAGATGCCGAGCAACAAAAACATTTTCGAACTTGAAAAAATCATTTCGGAAGATCTGAATTCGCTTGGAATACGGAATGAAATCGACGAATTCGGTTATCTTTACGCAAAACTTCCCGGAAACACAAAAGACGTTCCCCCGATAGGTTTCATCGCACACACGGACACCGCACCGGACGCGCCCGGGAAAAATGTAAAACCGCGCGTTATCGAATACGGAGGTGGGGATATTGTTCTTAACGGAAAATTAGGAATATATCTGAGGGCGTCCGAATTTCCGGAGATAGAAAAATACAAAGGCCAAAAGATTGTCGTAACTGACGGAACCACACTTTTAGGCGGAGACGATAAGGCCGGGATTGCCGAGATTATGACCGCAGCGGAATATCTGATAAACCACCCGGAAATTAAACACGGAGATATTTGCATTGCATTCACTCCGGACGAAGAGATAGGTAGGGGAATGGACAAGTTCGATACTGAAAAATTCGATGCGGAATACGCTTACACCGTTGACGGCGGAGAAATCGGCGGATTTGAATTTGAAAATTTCAATGCCGCATCTGCAACATTCGAGGTAAAAGGATTCAACATTCACCCGGGAGATGCAAAAGGGAAAATGAAAAATGCAATAAAAATTGCTAACGAACTGATTTCTATGTTCCCGTGCTGTGAGGTGCCGGAATGCACAGAAGGGTATGAAGGCTTCTACCATATTCACGAATTTTCCGGAACCGTCGATAAAGTAGTTATAAAAATGCTCATAAGAGACCACGATAAGGAAAGATTTGAAAATAAGAAAATGAATGCGTTAAAAATTTCCGAGTTTATAAACGAAAAATACGGAGCCGGAACCGTGGAGTTAAGCATAAAAGACAGTTATTACAATATGAAGGAAATTATCGATGCGTATCCGGAAGTGGTTGAAATAGGGATAAAAGCATACAGGGATGCGGGAATCGAGCCAAAGATTTCTCCGATTCGAGGCGGCACGGACGGTGCGAGGCTTTCCTTTATGGGCATTCCCACCCCGAATATCTTTACAGGCACTTTGAATGAGCACAGCATCTACGAATGCGTGCCGGTTCCTTCTATGGAAAAAGCCGTTGAGGTAATTGTAAACATTGCAAAGGAGTTCTCCAATTTCGAGGATTATTTGAAGAATGGCGAAGTTTGAGGATTTCTTGAAACTCGATATAAGAGTCGGCAAGATTATTGGCGCCGAGTCTTTCAAAGGTGCAAAAAGCCTGTATACAAATTGCTTATAGATTTCGGCTCGCTCGATATTAAAAATCAAGTGCTCAAATAACCGAACTTTATACTTGCGACGATTTGATAGGGAAAGAAGTTATTGCAGTTATCAACCTAAAATCCTCACCCTTTATACTTATTTATATAATCTGAAAGTTCCGATATCAATCTTTGCTCTGCTTTTAACCTTTTTCTTAAAAACGGTTGTAATTATAACTATAATAAACAGGACAAGAAACTGCCTTGCCCCCACCTTTGTCACCCTGAAATGTCCCCCGTTTTTGTCACCCTGAGATGTTTTAACTCGACTTTGCCAACTGATATTCATAGGAATTCAGTATTAATC
>JAGHAO010000006.1 GCA_021161495.1 Caldisericaceae bacterium
GAAACGCCATTCTTTATCCGGATACTTCTCCCGTGCATAAGAAATTGTTTTCTTTACCACGTCAAAATCAAGCAAAGGTTCTCCTCCGAAAAAGTCCACTTCAAGGTGTTTCCTGTTTGTTGAATTTTCATAAAGAAAGTCGACGGCACGTTTTGCAACATCAAAACTCATAAGACTTGTTTTTTCACCGTAATTCCCTTGTTTTGCAAAACAATATTTGCATGCAAAATTGCAACTGTGCGCAACATTCAGACAAAGAGATTTCAAAATAAGCTCTGACTCAAAATAATTCGGAAGTTTTGAAAACAATAATCCCTGTTTTATAAGGCTTTCTACCTCGGAAACCGCATCGTCCATCCCCGGAAAGCGCTCTATCGTATCATTTCTTGCCAAGTCAAGGGAATCAACTTCGATGAGTTTGCGTATAAAATAAAATGCAGGCTCATCCACCTGCATTAATGAGCCTGTATTTACGTCCAATACAAAATATTCCCCGTTAAATTCAAACGGATGTACGGACGCTTCCGAAAATTTTTTACCCACGACTTACCAAATCCAGCGCTTAATCGGTTTTTTAATTTCGCAAACCTGATTCCCTACGGTTACACTCGTTTTGCAAGCGGATTTGCACGGCGTTTGGCATTCCCTGCAATCATGCTCTTTATCAATATTCCAAAACGGTCTTTTGGCAATCACCTTTATATGTCTCATAATCATACCTCCGTTGTTTTTGCATATTATATTACAAAATCGTTAACTTTCAAATAAAAAGTTATTTTATAATGTTAAAAAGCAACATTGTTTTAAATGTAAGATAACCGCATAACGCAAAGAAAACAACGCCTGTCCATAACTTCACGGTAGCAAGATTGCGCTTGAACCATTCCGTAATTTTCCCGGAAGAAGCACCGCGATAAACCAAATATACAATTATTATGAGAGGCAGAACAAACATCACATTGTAAAGAATAAGGTAAGCGGTGGCCTTTGCTTTCAACGACGGAATACTGTAAATATAGACGATTGTGGGAAGATATGTTTGCCCTGTGCAAGAGAACGAGACAATCGAAACGGGAAAAGAAACGAGGAAAGAAAAAATCGCTGTCCCTTGAACTTTCGGATTTCTCAACAAAGAATGTATCGTCTTCTTTTCCGTATTCGAGAGTTGAAGTGCCATCTCTTTTGCTTTTCCTTTCTTCACCTTAAAATAATCGGAAATAGTCATCACGGCAAAAACAAATGTGACAACCGCAGTTGCAAGATATACCCATTTTGAGATTTCATCGAAATATTTCCATTTGGAAATCACGTTAAATAAGCCTATCCCGAGTAAAAAATAGGAAACGCCGAAGCCTATAATGAATGAGGCGCCGACCAACAAAATTTCCTTCCGAGACTTTTTCTTTAAAAGCAAAAAGGAGACGAAAAATATTAAAACGGTAAATGCGCAAGGATTATAGCCATCGATAAGCCCTGCGCCCAAAACCGTTAAAACGCCGAATTTCTCAAAGGTTTCGGTTAAATTTTTCTTTCCATTTTTATTGTTCGCCTGAGCGGTCTTCAATGTGCTCAACAAAAAGTCGGTTTCGGAGTAATCATAACTCTTTATCGCAGATTCCAATTTTTTCGTAACTTCCTCTCGCACAAAATACTTTTTCCCGATAAAAACGGCGGGTGCAGTGTTTCTTTTGTTTTGCGGAACGTTATACGCTTTGCCGAAATACGCAAGCATCTCTCTGTTTTTTGCGGAAGAAAGCGAAAATTCTTTTACTTCTATGTAGGGGTATATTTCTTTTAGCGAATCCAAATAATTTCTGGTGATTTCGCACTCTTCGCAACCCGGAGTGGAGAAATAAACAATAGGGATTTCTCCTTTTTCCTCCATTGCAAAGGTCTTTCCAGAAAAAGAAAAAACCGTTCCTAAAACGATTAAAAATACGATTAGTAAGAGATAGTAATTGTTCTGTTTTTTCCGTTCCATATAACCTTAAACCCCAATGCTTCCACAACAAAACGAAGCGGAACAAAAGTTCTGTTGTGTGTTATTATAGGAGGCTGGTCAAGAGCGAATGGCTTCCCGTTCACATAGGCAACATTTGATCCTATTGTAAGTTTTACGGTTTTTCCGTTTGCAACAATGGTCACAGTTCTTGTATTCTGTTCCCACAAAACTTTTCCGCCCAAAAATTCCACAACGAAACGCACCGGAACAAGTGTTCTGTTCGAATGCGCATCTATGAACGGCGCAACATCCATCTGGCTTTTCTTTCCATTTACCAATGCCGATTTGCTTCCGATCTTCAATAAAATTTCAGAGAGGTTCGGTTTATACACCACTGTAATGATCTTTGTCACACTCCTTCCGGAATATGGGTAAACGGCTTTCAATTTCACCGCAATAAGATTTCCTTTGTTCTTCGGAACAAAAGAGTAGTTAAAACTCCCATCTTTGGAAACGGCAACCTCCGAATTATTCACATAGACTTTTGTATTTGCAGGCAAAACACTTCCTGCAACCGTAATGTCAGGAGTAGTTATCTCAGCCCATTCCGTAGGAGATGTTACCGTAAGCTCCGGTACGGTTGTATCGAAAACTACTTCAACTGTTTTGCTTGAAGAATTTCCGGCAACATCGGAGAGACTTATGTTTATAACATTTTTCCCCGGTTTTAGCACAACCTCCGTGGAAAATGAAAGATCTTTTTTAAGCAAAACCACCTTTCCGTTAACCACAAGCTGGCCACCTTCGCTTGCTCTTCCTGCAATACGCATTGATTTGTCACCCGTATAGAACGGGCTTTTATCGGGAAAATCGATGTAAATTTCAGGTTTTTCCATGTCGACTTTGAAAACCACACTGTGCGGATTTTCTTTTAGGTCTCCGGCAGTTCCGTAATAGTAAAGCGTGTGGACTCCTTCGGGCATAGAAAAAGGAGACGAGTAAGCAGCATATTTTCCGTCATCGATTTTGTAGAAAATAGACACCGTCTTGCCCGTATTTGTTTCTCCCGTTAATGTAATAACCGGAACCGTTTTGAAATATCCGTTTGTCCCGTCGGGTGACTCGGGAACGGTGGAAATAAAAGTGGAAACCATATGTTGCGCTTTTATATCAAAATGTACACCGACTTTCTCGGGCTCGTTGTCCGTCCAAATATAAAGTTCCTTTTCGCCTTCTTCCTCGGGGTTTGTAATACCGAAACTCCCCGCAATTTTTATAAAACACTTCCTATTCTTATTAATCGAATGGGAGATTGTAATCGTAAGAATATTTTCGGAGATAGAAACATCTTCGGGAATTTTTCCGTTCACGGTAACGAAGTTTTTGTTAATCTTTTTCGGAAACAGAGTGCCCTCGGGAAACTCCAAATATATGTGCTGCCCGTTTGTAAGTTCTCCTTTTGCTCCCGTCGTAAACTGTATTTCATAAGAAGCAATGAGGCCTGATGTTTTTGGGGACACTTCTATGCTTACGTCTTTCAACTTCGTGGAGGTTATTTCATAAAAATTCGATTTTACTTTCCCTTCCTTTGTTGTCCACAATGTAATTTGATATTTCCCGGGTTTCGAAGGATTCCAGATATTCGAATTAGGTTTAATGACGATATTCACCGTTTCTCCTTTTTTGATCGTAATACCTCCTGGCACACAAAGATACATCGCATTCGGTACACCTAAGACTTTTCCCGCCCTCGAAGGATTGTATCCGTTTATTTCAAAATAATCGAGATGCCAATTGTGAGGACAGGAGCAAGGGAGTTTTGTCCCTTCCGGAAATTGGATTATGATATCGTCCTTTCCCCCTAAAAGATCGGCACCCGTTACAAAGGAAATGTCGTACTCCGCAAGGGAGTTTCTCAAACTCGGATTAACGGAAACCGTTAAATCGCTTATCGCATAGGCACGTGCGGGAACAAGTGCCAAAACGATAAATATTGCAATGGCAATAGGAATAATCTTTTTCATTCTATTTACCCCCTAAAAAATCTTTTATGTTTGAAAGCGTATCCCTTGTAGGCTCTCCCGGACCTCGATAGAATAGGGTTAAATTTTTATCGATTAAAGCAACATACGGAGAGATGTTAAGTTTTATTTTTTTAGAAATCGACCTGTCGGGGTCAAGAACTACAACGGCATTTCCGGGAAGAGATTTTGTAAGGTTTGCGGCATCGCTCTCTTTATCGCTAAACGAAAACACAATAAATCTTATATCGTTCAAATC
>JAGHAO010000045.1 GCA_021161495.1 Caldisericaceae bacterium
CGTGTAGACACATAAAACTTTATATTATTACCTAAAACAAGCCTCAGGTAATCCATCGCTTCTATATTAGTCGGATCGGAGATCGCAACATGGTAAGTTTCGCCCTCTTTTTTAAGCAAAAATATTCCGTAATATCTCGCCCTCTCGGGATTCAAAAGATTCAGGATTTCTTTGTCAACTTTGTAATTTAAAAGGTTAACATATTCGAGCCCCCATTGCTCGGCAAGCACCTGGGCAGCTTGTTCTTCCGTTAATACACCCATATCTTCGAGTATTTTTAGCAGCGGTTCCTTTGTAACTTTTTGAATACTCAGCGCTTTTTTAACTTCGTCTTCCGTTGCAAAACCCTTTTCAAGAACAATCTTTCCAACAATACCTGCTTTACTACTTATCATTTTTCATCTCCTCAATGTGTAAAATCTTATTCTCTTTAGGTAACGATTCAATCAGACTGTTAAGAGCATCGTCTCGCAATCCGATTTTCTTTGCTTTTTCTCCAAGCATTTGAGCTTCTTCCAATTTTCCCTGTTTCAAATAAAGGGAAATTGCTTTTTCATAGATTACAATTTTTACAGTCTCGCTCTCTAAATCCATATCGAGCGCAGATTGGTATCGCTTCAATGCAAAATCCGAGAGGCCTATTTTTTCAAAGCTCATCCCGAGGAAAAGAGACATAACGGGTTCAAACCTGTGAGAACGCAAAACAAATTGGAAAGAAGCAATCGCCTCTTCGTATCTTTCCGTTAAATAATACAAAAACCCTAAAACAAAATGTATATGATGGTCAAAGGGGTCTGTTGCTCTTTTCTTTTCAAATTTTATAATTTCAGGCTCAATAATATCCGTATAACGGTGGTCCGGCTCATTTTCTCTAAAGAATTTGATAACTTCCTCAAGATTTTCATTTTCAACCTGCAAGATTAATTTCCTAACAATGTATTTTTTATTGCCAGGGTTTCTGGAGTGAAGTAAATCATACAAATCGGATGCTTTCGCACTATTCCCGGCAAGTATAAATAAATTAATGGCTTTAAGTACAGTGTCGTCATCAAGATACTCTGCAATTTTAGGTATAACCTCCGATACAAAATCCGCACTGTTTAAATCCGATTTATCAATAAGCTTCTTTACTAATTCGGCCATTTCCTTGTATCTGCCTTGGCTATTCAGAAACCCCGCATATCTCTTTATATACAAAGTATTGTTAGGCTTCAACAAAAGAATTGTTCTGTAAAGATTTTCTTTCTTATCATCCGAAACCACATCGACATACCCGTTCAAAGCAGACGCGATAGCGTCTTTTTCGGTGTCAAGAGGCATATCTTTTATATAATCCGCAATCATTATGTAATCTTCAAGAGGAAGGCGTTCGATCTTACTTGCACGCATCAGCCATTTCAAACCCTCCGGCTTTTCATCCGTATTAAATAACAATTTACCGGTTGCCCTAAAATATTTGAAAGCGGTTTTCGTTTCGAGCCTTTTCTTTCTTATCGTTACAGATAAATTTCGCAGTACCTGAAAATCGTTGCTTACAACAGGAAACATCAAGCTTAACAGCTCGTCTAAAGTTTGCGGATCTACTTTGTCCTTTACATTATAAAAGTATTTAATTGAAAGATCTTTGTCGTTATTATGACAAGCATTTTTTACAATCTCGACGCCTACTTTCTCATTTTCGGGTAGCAATTCGGACATTTTTAACAAATAGCCAAGTTTTTCTCCGCCGGTAAAATTATTTGCACCAATCCCCAATAAAAAAATCGTCTCTTCTCTCTTTTTCTCTTTCCGGTAAAGGTCGTAAAGCCTGTCTATTGCATTTTTGTTAGAAGGATTCGCCAATAGCGCCTTCAAATACAGATATTCCGCATTCTTAAAACTACCCTTGCTTTCGTATTCTACTGCAATATTCATTAAATCCCTAGATGAATTGATCGGAGAGTCGAGAATTTCAAGCATTGCTTTTTTATAAACATCCGAATTAATGAACTCATAAAATAAATGCGCTTTAT
Organism: Caldisericaceae bacterium; assembly: GCA_021161495.1. GTDB lineage: Bacteria > Caldisericota > Caldisericia > Caldisericales > Caldisericaceae > AUK232. Next base: position 2,013 of record JAGHAO010000045.1, read on the forward strand.
TATTGGGTTTGCCACTATTATCAATATGGCCTGCTTTTGGAAGTTCTTCGTTTTGGTTTCCAATTTTGTTTTCGGAAGAAGATTCATCTTGAATATCATTGTTTTTGCCAATTGCCTCTTTCGGAATAAAAGTTTGTTTTGAATTGGAAGTCGTGTTTTTACGTGAAGGTTGAGACTCCTTTACGGTATTTTCATTTAATTGCAGGTTTTCTGATTCGACAGCAACATCTTCGGTTTTGCTTAATTCCGATAGTTTAATTTTAGCAAAAGAATTCTGCGGATCTACAGTGGCTAACGTATTCAAATAATCAAGTGCTTTTTCTTTCTCGCCGAGTTTGAGAAGAATTTCAACAGCAAGTTCCAAAAACTCCGGTTTCAAAGATATGTTAGATATCATATAATCAATGGTTTTTAACGCCGATTCCGCATCACCATTTCTCAGTGCCAAATCAATATCTTTTAAGAATACTTTTTCGTTTGTTTTAAACTCCTCTTTTAGCGCATTCAATATTTCGTAAGCTTCGTCCGTTTTACCAAGAAGGAATTTTATATCGATAAGTTCAAGAGAATACGCAATTGCATCTTCCGTTCTTTTGTTTTCGAAAAACAGGGGTATAAGCTTCTCATAGAGTTTTTCAAAAATTGAGCGGTCGGTTACATTTGCGGACTTAAACAGTTCGAGAAGCCTTTCATATAACTCCGAAGCTCTTGCAATCTCGCCTTTATCATACAGAGCGTCACCCTCTTTAATGGCAAAATTCAACGCAGCCTCGAACTTGCCTTTGCTAACGAGGTTTTCCAATTGTTTAAAATAATCTTTTTTAATAAACAATCCGCTCATAAACCATTACCCCTTTTTGGTACATTATATGCTTTTTGGTGCAATATTTCAAATTTACAAAATTTAAATACCAAATCAAGTATTTGACCGACCTCTTCTTCACTTTTACTATCATAAAAAATTGTAAGACTCTCCTTTCCGCCCAAGGAAACAGCGACAAGCCCGGTATCTTCAAGGATTGCCTGCACAAACCAAGTGCATTCCGCAGGCACTTTTATTTTCCTAATTACCTCTCTTTCTTCCATTTTATCCACCGTAATATTTCCTTATATTCCTGTTATGTTCTTCGAGCGTTCTTTCGAACACCGCTTCACCGTCAGGCTTTGTGAGAAAATAATAATAATCCGTTTTCGGCGCATTGACAACGGCAAGGAGAGATTTTAGCCCGGGATTGCAAATAGGGCCCGGAGGTAGCCCTGTATATTTATACGTATTGTACGGAGAATCCACATTCAAATCGTTCCGGGAAAGCCAAAGTTTATTGCTCTTCAATGCATAATTTACAGTCGCATCCGATTGCAGAGGCATCCCTATTTTTAGCCTATTCAAAAACACGCTTGCAACAAGAGGCCTGTCTTTGTCAAATTTTGCTTCCTTTTCAACAATAGATGCCAAAATAACCGCTTCCTTCAGCGTAAGCCCTTTTTTCTTCGCCATTTCCTCGTAATTTTCGGGAAGGACTTCATAAAATCTGCTTTTCATTGCGTCTATTATCTTTTCGGGACTTTCTCCTTTATAGAAAAAGTACGTATCCGGAAACAGATACCCTTCAAACTGCTTTGCTTTCTCAACAAAATCATTCTCGTTAGCAATGATCCCGTTTTCTTTTAAGCGTCTCGCAACATCATGAACTGTAAATCCTTCGGGAATTGTGACTTTCACTTGTTTTTGCGGCACACCTTCTTCAAGTATGGAGATAATTTCAAAAACATTTTTAACTCGGGATATTCTGTAATTTCCGCTCTTCAAATTTCTGTCCGATTTTAAAGCACGCACAATAAGGGTAAACCCGAAAGGATCTATTATAACCTTTTTACTGCGCAGGATCTCTGCAATTTCCCCCACACTGCTGTTTTTAGGCACAAAGAATTCCACACTGTTAACTCCAGTGATAACCGTAGGAAAAATTTCAACGCCTAAAAATAGCAAAGAAAGAAATACGGCTATTAACCCCGAAATTACTCTTCTACGCGTTTTTCCCTCCTAAGATAATTCAAGTAGCTTTGCAAAATAAGGACTGCTTCCGCAGCATCTTTTATCTTTCGTTCCCTTCGGGAATTTATCCCCACTTTCCTGAACATTCTATGCGCAATAACACTGGTGAACCGCTCATCCCACAAAATAATTTCAATTCCGCTGAGATGTTCCTTCAATTCGTTGACAAAATCGAGAACCTTCTCCGCTTGGGAGCCGACTTGCCCCTTCAACGTTTTGGGAAATCCGACAATTAACACTTTGGAATTATGCTCGGAAAGAATTTTATCAATTTCCTCAAATTCATCGCCATCTCTACTAATTACGGCAATAGGGTTTGCCGTAATACCAAGAGCATCGGAAACAGCAACACCAATCCTGCCGGTTCCGACATCAAGCGCTACAATTGGGCCGTTTAACTTCATTTTCTATCAAAGTAGGTGTTCGATTTTTTCCAAATTAATCCCCTTTTCACCGCTTCCTTGAGCAATCCTCTCATTACCGCCTCCTTTTACATTGGCAAAAGCCGAAATTTTATCAAACACTTCTTTTGCGCTCTTCCCTGATTGGCCTATCCTTCCCACGAGAACATAAGATTTACCTGAAGACTTGCTCCATAAAATAACAATTCCTTTATCAAATTTTCTCTTAACAAGGTCAAATACTTTCCTTAATTCGGGAAGCCCTACGCCCTCAAAACCTTTTGCAAAATACTTTTCTCCGTTTTTCTCAAATTCTTTCAAATCTTCCGCATCTTTCTTCAGGAATTCAGATTTCAGGGTTTCGAACTCTTTCTTTGTTTTCTTCAAATCAAATACAAGTTTTTCCGCCCTGCTTGCAAGAGATTCTGAAGAAGTACCGAGAACTTTCGCAGTTTCATTGACAAGGCGCCTTATTTCGGAAATTTTGTCGTACGCTTTTTTACCTGTGATGCCTTCCACTCTGCGAATACCCGAGGCAACACTCTTAAACGAACGAAGCATCACAATCCCTATTTGGCTTGTGTTTGAAACGTGTGTCCCTCCGCAAAACTCCTTACTTACACCCGGAATCTCCACAACTCTCACGATATCTCCGTATTTTTCCTCAAAAAACGCAAGCGCCCCGGATTTTTTCGCCTCTTCAATAGGCATTTCCCTAACAATTACAGGAATGCCGGATATCATTATATCGTTCATTTTTCTTTCAAGTTTTATGAGTTTATCCTGAGAAATTTTCCCGTTAAAATTAAAATCAAAGTGGAACTCGTCCGGATGCACGGCAGAACCTTGCTGCGCAATTTCGGTTCCGAATTCCTTCCTCAGCACTGCCTGCAAAATATGGGTTGCCGTATGAGCACGCATAATAGCCTTTCTTCGTTCTTTATTAACCTCCGCAATAACTTTATCCCCTACGGAAACAACTCCTTCTTTCACCGTTCCGATATGTACGATAAGGCCTTGAATCGGAGTTTGCGTATCTTCGACTTCGAAAATAAAATTATCGCCCTTTATTGTCCCCTTGTCCCCGACCTGGCCACCTTTCTCTGCATAAAACGGAGTTTTATCCAGTACGAGAGCTACTTTTTCTCCTTCTTCGGCGCTTTCCTTTTCCTTCTGTCCGCTCAAAATTGCCTTGACGACCGCTTCGTCTTTTAATTTATCGTAACCTGTGAATTCCGAATCTCCCGTTTTTTCTTTAATTTTTACAAGAGTTACCCTTTCCGCGAAACTTTCCCCGCCTTTGAACGCCTTTCTTGCTCTTCCTCTCTGTTTGTTGAGCAATGCTTCAAATCTTTTCTTATCAAGAGAAAGCCCGTAAC